>NZ_JBYCKN010000105.1:0-15031 GCF_057473405.1 Sulfobacillus sp. TH-112 | reverse complement strand
GACGACGCCGTGTTGAGCCACGTCAAGCGCGATGGTAGGGGTGAGCCAGAAGCGTGGGGGCATGCGTAGTTCCTCCTTGGGGTCCGCAAGGAGACCGCAGATGCGGACGAGCAGACTGGCTCGGGCAGGCAATTCGGCGATCCCATGTCGCGGGACCCGTGATTTTGCGACCCCGTCTTACGACGGGTGTGCTGATTTGTGGTACTTCCTAAACGTTGCATTGCGTGGACAGGTTACATGGGGGGATTACGCTCTGGCCGCGGCGGGCGCGATTGATGCGGTCCGCGGGCTCGCTTTTTTGATCACGGTGGATCACGGTGGACTAGGATCATTGAGGAAGGTGATCACGGATCAAATGGCCACATTAGATGTACACCTTCGCGGGCTAGGGATTCAGGAGTGCTGTCGGGCAGTCCGTCAGGGAATCGAGTACCGGGTGACAGGTGCGACCGCGGCAAGCCCGCCGTCGTGAGGGTGGTGTCAATCACCCTACCATGCGACCCCACTTTAAGGAAAAAGACGGCTTCGGCTATCATTGGTACTTCCGGGGAGTCGCAAGCTTCGCCCTTCAGGGCGGGGTTGTTGACTTGTTAGGAGACTGGTCTAGAAATAGTGCGATAGCAGAATAAAAAGTAAGTTACAATACTTAAAGAGGATAGGAGGAAATTCGATGTTGCCATCGCTCTTTATTGCTCACGGGTCGCCGCTTTTGGCTATTGAAGATAATGCATACACGACGGCTATTCGCGAATTAACCGAGGATTTAACAAGTTTGAAGGGGATTATCATTTTTTCTGCGCATTACGAAACGGCCCAATTAACGGTAAATCGCACCATGGAATATTCGATGATTTATGACTTCGGGGGATTTCCCGATGCCCTTTATCGTATTCAATATCCGGCGCATGGGGAGATATCACTGATAAACCAGGTCGAAGCGCTCTTGCGCCATCATGATATCTCTTATGTCACAGAAGGAGGCCGCGGCCTTGATCACGGTGCCTGGGTGGTATTGCGTCTTCTACGGCCTGAGGCCGACGTGCCGGTATTGGCGTTGTCCGTGTCTCCGAGCCTTTTGCCTCAGCAGCAATATGCTATTGGAAAGGCGCTGCAAGGACTTCGGGAAGACGGGATTCTTATTGTCGGAAGTGGGGGCACCGTGCATAATCTCCGTGCGGTGATGTGGGATAGTGACCAGGTGGCCGATTGGGCTCTCGAATTTGATCTGTGGCTAGAGCAAATAATTTCCACATGGGACCTGGATACGCTATTTCACTTTCGGGAGTTGGCGCCTGGGGCGCAGATGGCGGTGCCGCCTTCGGGAAGTGAGCACTTTATCCCACTTCTATACGCCATGGGAGCCGCCGACAACACGCGAAACGCTATCCTTAAGCATCGAAGCTATCGTTATGGCACCTTAAGTCATACCATCTGGCAATTCGACTAAGAATCGAAGGGGGCTTTCTCCGACCGTTCAGAGCCATCATGTCGTTACATGGTATAATTTGTCCACTAGGTGGACGAGTATTATAGGAACGGGCTTCTTGTCATGTAATAACGCGATTCGACGCACGTGTCGGGTTATCGGTAGGTTAGCCTGAAGGAGGATACGAAATACGGTGACTGCGGCAATGTTCTGGGGCTTACTAAACGAAGTATTTATGCTGAGTAGTGCCACAATGGTCGGGTTTGGGTGGTATCACATCAAGCACAAGCATATCGAGACTCATCGAAAATTTATGTTAACCGCGACGGTGTTTGGGGCGGCATTTTTTGTGAGTTATTTGGCGAGTACTTTCTTGGTGGGCGACACCTATTTTGGAGGGCCATCAAAATACAATTTTAGCTATCAGACCTTCCTTATCATCCATATCTTGTTGGCGACGGCAGCTGCAGTGTTAGGGGTGATTACGCTACGATTGGCGCTCATGGCTCGTTTTAATAAGCATCGCAAGGTGGCACCGTGGACCGCGACATTTTGGTTCGTGGCAGCAGGAACAGGACTCGCGGTGTTTCTTTTACTGTTTGTCGTTTTTCATCCCGGCCCCACGACGACCAGCATTATCGACATTTTACGGGGACGAAACGCTTAAACTTTTGCGATCACGGAGATGCGCTGTAGTCTCGTCGCGTTTTGAGGCTTGGCGTATCTTTCTTTGTCTTTGGTGCGCTGCATGAATAGCATTGGAGGACCTCGCTTTTTTAAAGGGCTATGTGCAAAGTATGGTTCGATTTCGTCGGTTCTTGGCTCAATCTTCCGTTCTCAGCACGACCGACCCATGTGGAAATATGCGGTTCGTACTGACGGCATGCTCCCCTGCCGCTGGTTGGAAGCCGCCTACGACGGGACCTACGAACCATGGTTGGACTTTTGCACGAATTCAGAGGCCCTCTAACCCTGACGCGCGTCTGAAACAGCATCGGCTTAGGACCCGCGGAATTGTTGCCACGAGTCCGACTTTGGGTTCGCTGTGCAGGTGGTGTTGGGCCTGACCGTGCGGGGTGCGGACTGCGAGAGGGGATCAGGTCGATGTCCAGTCTTCGACGCGCAACCCTGGCACGCGAGCAAACTCTCGCGTGTTGTTGGTGACCAGCCAAGCATCCAGGGATCGTGCATGCGCCGCGATGAGCGTGTCGAGGGGCCCGATAGGGCGTTCTTGTTTCTCCAAGTCAGCCCGTATCTCTCCATAGGCCAACGTGCTATCCACCGAAAAATCCGCGATCTCGAGCGGCAACAAGAACGCCTCGAGTGCCACCTGATTTCGCTCTTTTTGTTGGCTCTTCGACACACCATATTGCAGTTCAGCCACCGTGACGATGGAGACCCCCACCTCGCCTGTGTGCAAGCCGCGCAGGCGATGAAGCAACTGCTCTGACCGGTTTTTGATGAGATAGATACAGATGTTGGTATCCAACATATACTGCATCAGGGCAGTTCCTCACGGGGTTGCTGCGCCGAGGGCTGTTGACGTTCGACCATATAGTCGTCCGAGAATAAATCCAGCGACGCGGCCAGGGAATCCCACGCATCATCCGTGGGCAATAACACAACCGCCTTACCTACCCGTTTCACAAACACTTCCGAACCGCCAAACCGGAACTGCTTGGGTAGACGAACAGCCTGGCTGCGTCCAGACTGGAATATTTTCGCTCGGTCCACGAAACCGCCTCCTACGTGATGTTGATATATATCAAGTATATACCAAGAAGTCAGCAGCCAAACCAGCACAATGATTTTCTGGACGTCGCAGTCCACGATCTCGGCGGCAAACTAAGCGTTGACTCCTAGAAACTCCCTTGCGCCCCTCCAGCAACATGCGCTTGCTGCGCTTTCGCCCCCAAGAGCGCCGGCATTTCGCTCGTCACTGCGATGAAAATATTGGTCCTTGTCGCGCCAACTGAGCTGCTCTAAATGTGAATCATCTTGAGAGACAGAGGAACGGTTTGATGATCTGGGTCGTGAGCATCGGTGGTGCTATCTTATTCGGGTCCGTAGTGGTGGGTTTGTTGCGGACGACCCGCCGTCTCCTCGTCAACCAAAAAGTCAACCGGTTTGGTTGGGTCCTGGCTACGGCCGCGTTGGTGATTGGGGAGGGTTGTGCGCTGGGCACTCCGCTCCTGGCACACGCTGTTTGGGTGGATATTTTTGGAGCGGGCGCTATTCTATTCGCTGTGGGGGCCTCCTATCTTCACCAAAGCGCCGCGTCACCGTTCCCGCAAAATCAATCCACGACCACAAAAACTTGCCGGAAGAAGTCGTAGTAGCCTACTCGATTTTTCTTGTTGCTCTTGGTGGTGGTGAAGTGCACGAGGACCACCGTGAGTCCCTGATCTTCGAGCCAATCCGTGAGGGAGAACCAATAGTGGCGCATCGACTCCATCCCGGCCACCACATCGGGCATCCCGTGCATCGTCTGGATGTCGCGCAGTCGCGGGACAAATTGCTCAAACTCGGGCCGCGCGTTGCCAACCATGGCGTGGGATGTTAACACAATGCCATGAAAGTTAATGGCCTGCGCGACGTGCCGTTCTTTCTTTCGCGATGTCCACATCCACCACGAATCTGGCGGGCGTGATGCGTCCGCTCCGTCGACTCTGTGCGAGAGGTTTATTTAGAGTCATAATAGCGCCTACTGGATGAGTGCGTCAGGCCTGGACCCTGCACACAATGATCCTACGGATGCGTTTTCCATAAATTCAAACTCTAAGAATTACCGTTTACAGGAATGATAACCGGTCTGAATGGGCATTAAGGACCTCCAACTCAGAGGCAGCTAGTCCAACCATGTTTTGCACAGTACAGCGGATGATTCCGACAGCCCAATCCACCAGATTGTGCCCAAAACAGGTTGAATCCCTTGAGATGAAGCAGAAGACCATTCAACGGTAAATTGCAAATGGTCTTTTCAAGAAGCATAGTCCAAGGTCTTTGAGGAATGACCGGCTTTACGAAATACCTCATATAAATGAATAAACATAATAGACAAAAAGTTCTTGCTGGCATTACGGCGAAGCGATATAGTGAACCTCATATAGTACTGGAGAGTTGTTCGTGGCACAGGGGATGTCGTCCCGCTCTCGTCTCTGGACGTTCTTCGCATGGCGAGATACGCTCTCCATATCGAAAGATTAAGGTGATGGCAGACGGGAATGTTCTGTACTTTTGCACCCCGAGAATCGTTAAGACAATCACGCGGAGTCAGGTGTGATCGGACATTATCCTGGCTCAGAATTCAGCATATGGGGCTGTCCAGCGTCTGCGAATCGCCCTCTTCGGCTACCCTGCGATTAGCTCTGGCGCCATCTGGATCGGTGTTGTTGATGAAGGCTGGCATTGATTGCTCAACTGGTGTTATTGATCGGGGGAAACAAGATGGGGATTGAAGAGCGTTCGAGGAAACTTTTTCCGCCTAATGTTCCAATAGAAATGGAAATACCAGAGTGGCGGGTCGAAGATATGTTGCGAATGGCGGCGGATAAATATCCTGATCATCCGGCGGTAGTGTTCTATGAGAGAACCTGGACTTATGCGGATTTGTGGCATGATGTGGAGCGACTAGCACACGCCCTGAGGACCCATGGGCTAAAAGAGCAGGATCGGGTCGCCCTGATGTTACCGAATTGTCCTCAGTATGTGATTTCGTATTATGCCATATTGTTGGCAGGGGGTATCGTCACGCAAGTGAATCCGATGTTAGTGGAACGCGAGATTATGGATTTGCTCCGGGACTCTCAGAGCACCATGATCATTGCGCTTGATGTACTGTTACCGAGAATTATAAATATACGTGCGATGTCGTCATTAAATGTCGTGATTGGAGTAAATTTTTCTGGGAATGTTTTACTTGAAGGTGTCGAAGACTTTAACGACATCCTCGTGTCGGAGTCTGGGGATGATTTGAGGACCGAGAGACCTAGCTATCACGAGGTCGCGGTGTTGCAGTATACCGGAGGCACGACAGGGCGGTCTAAAGGCGCCATGTTAACGCATCGAAACCTGGTGGCCAACGTACTGCAGTGCTATGCATTTCAGCAAGACTGGATTCATCTTGGGGAAGAGCGAGCCTTGGCGGTCATTCCCTTTTTTCATGTTTACGGGATGACAGTAGCATTAAATTTGACCGTATACTGTGGGGGGACGTTGGTTCTCTTCCCGAGATTTGATATCCATGAGGTTTTAGGCGCTATTGAAACGCACCATATTACCCTCTTTCCCGGTGTGCCGACGATGTATGTCGGCCTCCTCAACGCTCCTGACCTAGACTCCCATGGTGTCGACAGTATTCGCATCTGTAATAGCGGAAGTGCGCCGATGCCGGTGGAACGGATGAAGATGTTTGAAGAACGGACCGGCGCAACAATTTTAGAAGGCTATGGGTTATCGGAAGCATCGCCGGTAACCCATAGCTCACCGATATGGGGTATTCGTAAGCCCGGAACGGTAGGCATTGCCCTACCCTCAACGGAGTGTCAAATTATTGATCCAACGACCGGGCAGGAAGTGGAGATTGGCGGACTCGGTGAGCTTTTAATTCGCGGTCCGCAGGTGATGTTAGGTTATTGGAACCAGCCGGACGAAACGGATCGCACGTTGCAGAATGGGTGGCTCCATACAGGGGATGTAGCTTCTTATGATGAAGAGGGATACATCACCATTATGGACCGATTAAAAGACGTGATTATTGCCAGTGGGTTTAATGTCTATCCTCGTGAAATTGAAGAGGTGCTCTATCAGCATCCTGATATTCAAGAGGCAGTGGTGGTGGGGGCGCCCGACGAGTACCGGGGCGAGACGGTGCGCGCTGTGGTAGTGAAAAAGGCAGAATCAACAATGACGGAAGAACAATTGTTGTTGTATCTAAAGAGTAATCTGTCCGCCTATAAGGTCCCGAAAATTATTGAATTTCAAGAGGCTCTTCCCAAGAGTGCAGTGGGGAAAATTTTGCGCCGGGTAGTGCGCGACGGTGCGTGATGGGATACCCAAGTCTTTATAGTTTGGAACGGCCTGGGGTATTAGGGCCCCGATGTGATTGGCGTGTGGGAAAGACGGTGCCTCACAGCGATTACCGCTCATGGGGACTGCAGTGACACTTCAACCACTCAGATCGTTGGAGACGACAGGATCCCCTGAAAGTTATAGGCCGTGGTGCGATTTTTCCGCACCCGGAAACGTGTGCTGCTAAAAAGTAAGGATCGAATAGTTAAATGATATAATGATGGCATTGTGGTTTTACGTCGGTGTTGACCAAGACCTTCGGGTCTTGTTTGTGTTCGCCCACACACAAATACGAATTTGGATTGGGGGCGATGGAGCGTGTGGCGGGGCCTAGTGGCAGGGTTTGTTCGAAAGCAATGGAAAACCTACTTATTGGCCATAGTGGCGGTAGGCGTGTCAAAGGCAGTCCAAGTACAAATCCCGAATATTATTGGAGACTTCATTAATGAATTGCGTCGTCGTGCGGGCATGGGTGATGTTAAGCATTACGCCGCAGAGCTTGCTCTTGTTTCGATAGTCTACGTATTGCTGTTTGGCTTTGGACAGTTTACCGTTAACAGATTAGCCCGGATCTTTGAAGCCGATTTGAGGTTGCGGTTGTTTTCCCATTGGGAGACGCTTGAGTCGCACTACTTTCACCGTCACACGGTGGGCGATCTATTGTCTCATGTTTTAAACGATATTCCAGCCATTCGCCAGGCAATGGGAGGGGGCGTGAGCCAAATATTGCAAGCGGTATTTCTGTTCGCCGCAACGTTGTTTATGACTATTTCTAAGATTAACTTGACACTCACTGTGGTGGCGCTATTGCCCCTACTCATGATTCCGGTGGTGGTGATTCATTTGGGGCCTAAAATCCGACGGCAATCCCGATTGGTTCAGGAGTCACTCTCCAACTTATCGGATTTGGCGGAAGAGAGCCTTGGCAGCATTCGCCTTGTCAAATCTACAGCCAACGAATATATCGAAAAGAATCGCTTCACGGGTAAAACCGATCAAACCTACGATGAATCAATGCAGCAAGTGCGGTTGAACACCACCTTTCAGGCTCTTATTCCGCTCCTTACGGGCATAAGTTTCGCCATCGCACTGTCCTACGGAGGGGACCTGGCTCTCAGCCATCGAATTAGTCTTGGGGCATTCGTGGCGTTTACGGTCTATCTGAGCATGCTGGTGCGGCCGCTAATGCAGTTTGGCAACGTGATTAATATCTTTCAAAATTCCTCTGCATCGCTGATTCGGATACAAACGTTGTTGGACGCCGAGCCAACCATCACCGATCCTGAGGACCCAACGCCTTTACCGAAGCAGGCCGATATTCGGATTTGCCACTTAACTTTTCAGTATCCAGATGGCGATCGACCGATGCTGCAAGATGTTAATCTTACCATTCCTCAAGGCAGCACACTGGGCATTGTAGGGCGGACCGGAGCCGGTAAGACTACCTTATGTAGTCTCTTGCTGAGGGAAATCGATCCTCCACCAGGCACGATATTTTTTGATGACGTAGACATTCGAGACATTCACCGTCACGATTTGCGTGCTGAGGTCACTTACGTACCGCAAGACGGCTTTTTATTTTCGACCAGCATTGGCAACAATATCGCCTTTTCTGTGGAGGATGTCGGCGAGACAGCACTCATTGATGCGGCGGATAAGGCACAGATCTTGGAGACAGTGGAGTCCTTACCATCCTCCTTTGATACAGTGGTTGGAGAACGAGGAATTAATTTGTCCGGGGGACAACGACAGCGGGTTGCGATGGCTCGGGCGCTAATAAAGACGAGTGCTCAAATTGTGATTTTTGATGACAGTTTAAGTGCCGTCGATAGTCGTACGGAGACCGAGATTTTACGAAGCCTCAAGGATTTGAAACGTCGAGGTCGCACCACAATTATTGTCAGTCATCGATTATCGTCACTGCGTGATGCCGATTACGTATTGGTACTCAATGAAGGCCGGGTTGAAGAGTATGGCAAGCCCGAAGATTTGATTCGACAACATGGACTCTACGCGCGGCTATACGCGATTCAATCGGAAGGGGGCGCTGCGAGTGGATCCTAAGCGACAAAAACCGGGCACGATGCGAGAGTTATTGCGTTATGCGCGACCTTACGGAACGCTATTTTCTGGAGTTATCGTACTGGTCATTATCTATAATCTTACGCAAGTCATTCAGCCAGATTTAGTGAAGATTGCCATCGATAAGTATCTCTTGGTTAAGAACGCGCGCCTCTACCCGATCATTATGATTGGCGTTATCTATCTTGTGATGACCGGCGTTGGATTGATTGCCAACTTGGTGCAGACACGGCTCGTGGCACGTGCGGGACAACAAATCGTGCGCCAAATTCGTATCGACCTCTTTAGCCATATCGAATCGCTATCGATGCAATACTTTGAAACGCATGATACGGGACGGCTTTTGACGAATGTCTCTAGTGATACGACCAGGATTTCGCAGTTCTTTACACAATTTTTGCTGAGTGTGATTCGTGACGGCCTCACCATTATTTTGGTGTTGGGCGCGATGCTGCTACTAAACTGGAAGCTCGGTCTTATGGCGGCGATCGTCATTCCCATTATCGCAGTCATTTCGCTGGTGTTCCGACCTCATTTGCACAAAGCATACAACACTACGCGATCGCGTCTTTCGCGAATGATTGCCTTTGTCGCCGAAAATCTTACCGGCATGCGGATTACCCAGATCTTTCATCAAGAAGATCGACAACTTCAAGCGTTCAATAACCTTAACGATCCTTATCAGGCGGCAAGCATCAATGAATTCCGCTGGGATGTATTATTCAATCGCAGCTTTGACTTGCTCGGCAATTTGGCGGTCGCATTTGTGGCTTGGCTGGGTGGACGGGCTGTATTGCATCATGATATTCAATTAGGCGTCCTGTATGCCTTCATCTCTTATATTCAGCAATTTTTCTCCCCCATCAACTCGTTAACTCAAAACTGGAATACTTTGCAGTCCTCGATGATCTCCGCTGAACGGGTCAATGGGGTGCTGGCGACCTCGCCTACCCTGGAGGATCGGGACGGTGCAGGCGACCTTCCAACGCCGGTATTGGGACGAATTGATTTTGAGAATGTACAATTTGCGTATAAACCCGAGCAGCCCATTTTAAGAGGATTGAGTTTGTCCATCGAACCGGGGCAATTTATTGGCATTGTCGGTGAAACCGGAGCCGGTAAAAGCACCTTAATTAGTCTTCTAGGACGTTTTTATGATGTGACGTCGGGTCGCATTTTGATTGACGGAGTGGATATTCGAGACGTGCGTCAGCAAAATCTACGGCAGGTTCTCGCGGTGGTACAACAAGAGGTATATCTTTATTCTGGTACGGTGTTAGACAATATTCGCTTGTTTCGTCCAGAGGTAACGCGCGACGCGGTTGTTGAAGCCGCGCGTATCACGGGAGCGGACCCTTTCATTCAACAACTGCGCGAAGGCTATGACACCTGGCTGACACCGCGTGGATCGAATTTGTCGACGGGTCAACGCCAACTGTTGGCGTTCGCTCGCACTATCATCTTGAATCCCCGCATTTTAGTGCTGGATGAGGCTACGGCGAACATCGACGCGATTAGTGAGATCGCGGTACAGGAAGGCTTGATGAAAATTTCCAAAAATCGCACCACCCTCGTGATTGCGCATCGCCTATCGACCATCCGCGAGGCAGACCATATTGTGGTTTTGGATCATGGCGAAATTGTTGAGCAAGGAACCCATCGCTCCCTGATGGAGGCTGCCGGGCTCTACTGCGAAATGGTAGAAAAGTCGCGCTCTATTGCTCAGACAAAGGAGTTAGCCTAAAGGATGCGGACAGGGTGAGTCTCCGAATTTGTGGCATACTACCCAGCACATGGGAGGGGTGGTATAGATGCTGCGGCAGCGACATCGATTAGGCGCGTCAGGGTCCTTGACAAAAAATTTGCTGATCGCAGGGATCGTGGCGTTCATTCCGTTTGCAATTGCTATTGGACTGGGTGTCATGATGCACGGCTGGGGGCCTACACTTTCGTTGATGGGGACGTCTATTGTGTTGGAGTCTCAGCCTGCCGCTGTGGCGAGTATTGCCTTGGGATTTAGTCCCTGGGTGGGCGGTGTCGTGAGCCTTATGTCCAATCTGATTGCAATCCCCTTTCTTATCGTGCTCTATCCGTGGATTTTGCATCATTGGCGATGGGCACGGAAGAAAGTGCGACGAACCGAGCGTTGGATGCGTCGGCACATGCGGTACGGGGTATTTATGTTAACGCCAGTTGCGCCATTTTTTGGTGCCTACGTATCTATTACCGTAGGATATGGACTTGGATGGCGTCTGCGTTCAGTAGTACTGGCCACGTTGACGGGGACCATTCTCTCGGTCGCGCTCATTGTCTTTGGAGGACAATTTGTAGTGCGACTGTTTATTCATTAGTGGACCGCGTGGGAAGAGTGCTTTCCTTGACGCTGCCGAGTTGACGCCATCGCATCCGTGCAACTCTGCCCAGAAGGCATATAATTGATGTGTGCAATATTCTGAGGCAAAGGAGTGGCGATTTTATGCCATTAGATCCTAAAGTGCAGATGTTTTTGAATGAACTGAAGCAGTCTCCAAGTCGAGATTTGTCGGTCGCTGAAGCTAGACAGCAATTTCACGACGGTGTCGAGCTGCTGAATCGGATGATGCCTCCACCCCCGATAAAGTCACGGGAAGATTTTCAATGTGCTACGTCACATGGCGATGTTCCTATTCGTCTCTATCGTCCGATGAGTGAATCTCGTCGCAACCCGTTGGTATTTTTTCATGGTGGAGGATTCGTGTTGGGTGATATTGAATCCTACGACGGATTTGTGGCTCGACTGTCGACGGCGCTTTCCGCACCGGTATTTTCGGTTGGGTATCATTTAGCGCCGGAGGCGCGGTTCCCTCAACCTGTTGAAGAAAGTATGGCGGTGGTGGAATATATCGCGACAAATGCGGGGCGGTGGGGATTTGAGGACCCGGCCTTGATTGTGGCGGGAGATAGTGCGGGAGGGAATCTGTCGGCCGTGGTGGCGCAACTAGCGGAAGAAAACCGCCGGGTGACGATTCGCGCACAGATTCTTCTTTATCCCACAGTCAATATGATTGCGCCTACACCATCCAAAGAGCTATTTGCTAAAGGATACTTTCTTGAAGCGGAGGACATGGTGTGGTTTGGAGAAAAGTATTTGGAGAGTGACGAGGACCTCTCTAATCCTTTAGCCTCTCCGGCTCTTCGAGAGCGTTTGACGGGGTTGCCACCGACTCTCATTATTACTGCGGAATACGATCCCCTGCGCGATGAAGGAGAAGCTTATGGCGCGGCACTCAAAAAGGCTGGTGTTCCTACCACGGTCATTCGCTTTGACGGTGTCATCCATGGGTTTATGTCCATTCCTCTATTTGATCAGGCCAGTGCCGCTATGGCGGCAGTGCGGGATTTTTGGGATGCGCTTGAACGCTAAGACGGAACATCGGCTCCCTGTAAGCCCACAGGGAGCTGGCGTAATGCGTTTTTCGCCGCCAGCCCCTTAGCAGTGAGCGTTGAGAGCGGCGATCGGTCTACGTTTCATCCGGTCGCGATAGTTCATCGAGGATGGTTAACAGTTGCTGTTGTTGTTCTGGAGTGAGCCGTCCTATCAACGGAGTGAAGTGAGCCATTCGGGCCTCATTCCACGCTCGATAGGCAGATCGGCCGTCAGTCGTAATGGAAATTTGGACTTGTCTCTGGTTGGCCTCGTTACGAATGCGGGTGACATAGCGGGATTTTTCTAAGCGTTGGCTGGTGAGCGTCATGGCAGGAAGGGATACTCCGCAAAATTCTGCCAAGTGGGACACAGACACTGGCCCGTGCCGATCAAGATATCGCAAGAGGCGATATTGCTCAAAGCTGATAGAGGTTTCGAGTCGTTGTGATTGACGGCGCCATCGCCGCCATAAATCCCAGAGTTTCTCTACGATAATGGGACTGTCACTGTTCGTATGGATATCGTCCATACGACTATTATATCGTATAATTATTAAACAGTAAAATAATTGGGGAGATGTCGCTGGTGGGAATGCACGGCGGAATGGGAGGCTTGGGCGGTGGCGGACCGCTACGTTCAGTGTGGGAGCAGAGACGGTCAAGACAATATATGGCCGGTGGTGGTCGACCCACCAAAGAGACGGCGAAGCAACTCTGGCACACGCTGAGACCTCACCGTAGACAGTTAATTCTGGCGATGTCTCTTACCGTATTGGGCGTCGTGTTGGGGCTTCTTCCGCCACTTATCATGAGGGCGATTATCGATCGGGCCATATTGCGGCATAATCTTCAATTGTTGTTTGGCCTGGCAGGGGCACTTCTCTTGATTCCTGCGATTGGGGCGTTGGTATCTCTTGGGCAGAGCTATCTTAATACGGTGGTATCGCAGGGGGTCATCCATGATCTACGAACGGCGCTGTATAACCATGGCCAAAGTCTCGGACTGGAGTTCTTTACTCGGACCCAGGGCGGAGAGATTCACTCTCGCTTAGTCAATGACTTAAATGCGGTACAACAGGTATTAACTCGTACATTAACGGGGCTGTTTGTGAACGCGCTGACAGTGACACTAACCTTGGGCACGATGTTCTATTTGAATTGGAAGTTGGCACTAGTATCGACATTAATTCTCCCCATGTTTGCCCTGCCGGTAGTAAGTTACGGTAGGCGGACCTATGATGCCATTACAAATTCTCAAAATGCCTTAGGGCGTATGACGGCACACTTAGAGGAAACGCTTACGTTATCAGGTATTATTGTGGTGAAAAGTTTTGGGACCCGCAAGCGTGAAGCAGACAGATTTCGTACCCTAAGTCGAAATGTCCAGACGACGCAAATCAAACAAAATATGGTGGGTCAGTGGCTCTCACTAGTAGTGCAGGTGTTGTCGGCCTTGGGACCAGCCTTGTTGTATGGGTATGGAGGATATCTCATTATTACGCATAAAGTGGAATTAGGGACGGTAGTGGCCTTTGCCACCTATTTGACCCAGCTTTATAATCCGGCGTCCTCATTGGCTGGATCGAATACCACGCTACTCGGAGGAATGGCTCTTTTCGACCGGATATTTACCTTCTTGGAACTCCCTATTGACGTGCCGGAGCCGAACCCTCCTGAGGTGCTCCCGGGAGATTTTTCTCAAAGACCTCAGGGGATTCGATTTCAGAATGTGGGATTTCACTATCAACAACACGAGGATGTCCTCCACGATATCGCGTTCACGGCGCGTCCAGGAGAACTTACCGCTTTAGTCGGACCTAGTGGAGCGGGGAAAAGTACCATCCTTTCCTTAGCGGCTCGCTTTTACGACCCTACTAGGGGTGACGTCCAACTGGGAAATGTTTCGCTGCAACGCATCAAAGAGGAAGATTTGCGCCAGGTGACCTCCATTGTCACTCAAGAAATTTTCTTGTTTCATGCGACTTTAGAGGACAATCTCCGCTATGGGCGGGACAGTGCCACAGACGACGAGGTGGCCTCCGCGGTAAAGACCGCTCAATTAGCGCAATTAGTCCGTGAACTACCGGATGGTCTCCACACCATGGTGGGAGAACGTGGCTATCGTCTTTCCGGGGGAGAGAAGCAACGAGTGGCGATTGCCCGTGCGATTTTGAAGAATCCTGGGGTTCTGCTACTCGACGAGGCGACCAGTTCGTTGGATAGTCACGCCGAGCGGCTGATTCAAATAGCTCTAGCCAAGCTGTTTTATGGACGTACCGTGATTGCCATTGCCCATCGACTTTCGACTATTCTGGCGGCTGACCAAATCTTGGTCATTGATCACGGACGGATCGTTGATGCAGGTCGGCATCAGGATTTACTCGCACGAGATGGTCTTTATGGGCAACTGTATCATGAACAGTTTGATAGTGAAGTGTTGAACCAGGCCGTCATGGATCAGCAACGCCCCTAGGGTTTTCGGGCTTTCGTCCGCAAATGATTCTATCACGGCAGTGTCGATCCCCCTGACAGGCGCCAAAATGAGATCACAGGCCATTTTACGTAAGCGCGTCTATCCCAATTAAAGCTGTACATTTCGCATCGCAGGAGATAAAAAGTATCCCGACGGCACGGCTCCGTCGGGATACTTGGGGTTACGTTAATATGATTCGCATGCCTCGCTCGGTTTAAGGGGGTTTTAACAGTTTGATTCCAATGTATCCCAAACTATCTTATCCTATCTAATATGGTAGTTTTGTCAGCATTGGTGAAGCCGCCCAAGCCTCGGGGGTCTCGGTTACGACCTTGCGGCATTGGGAACGCGAAGGTAAACTCGTCCCGGAACATACTTCCGGCGGCCACCGTCGCTATGATTTGGCGAAGCTGTATTCCGAACGATTCCGGGGTGCTGCCGACGTCACGCGAAAAACCGTGGCCTATGCGCGGGGTATCCAGCCATCACCAGAAAGATGGTCTCGAACGGCAAAAGCAAGTGCTTGAGTGTACTGTGCCCGGCAGGGCTGGACGTTTGAGGTGACCGCCGACCTG
>NZ_JBYCKN010000104.1:0-6950 GCF_057473405.1 Sulfobacillus sp. TH-112 | reverse complement strand
ATCGCCCGCCGTTGTCAGATGTGCGTGCAAATACTGTGCCGGCTCATCAGTCGGTGTTAGACGGTGAAGACTCTTATCAGCGAAACGATAACGGTATAACGATTGTGCCGCATTGCTAAGAATCTCAGCCATCAACAGTTCCTCGCCGTTTTTGGTCCACTGCAACACGCGCCAACTTCCAGTCAAGTCGAGGATGCGTTGGGGATGAGTACTGCCATGGAGTGGCGTTAGGTATAAATCATAGTCCTTGCCATTACGGGCAGTAGACGTGTACACAATCGTCTTTCCATCAGGAGAAAACGCCCCGAATTGATGCACTGCCGTGAGATCTTCGGTGATGGGCGATACCTCGGCACTATCTAAATCCATCCAGAATACCTGGTGGTGCTCATTGCCGCCTAGATCCCGCGTCAAGATCACTCCCGCGTCACGGGGCGACGCGTAGATTCCCGAGACACGTTCAGGATAGTCGGTCAACAACCGCGGCCATGCACCAGGAGACGCTATGGAATACACTTGAGCTGTTCCTGTAAGATTCATCAAAAAAAGCCATTCTCTCTTAGCTCTCACATAGACCGGGCTAAAGGCCATTCGCACTCCTAAATACCTCTCAATACCTATCACCATCCATCATCCTTTACATCTTTTCTTACTGTTTCGTGGTCGCATCAGTCTTTTCCTTCTGGCCCCATTTCGCTAATATGGACATATTATTAGGGAGGGATGACGTGACAAAGCGCTTTTCGTGGGTTGAACAAATCTGTCTCATTCTCGCATTTCTCTTTGTCGCCACATCGCTTTACGAGGGCTATCTGATTATTCCCGGAGTCACCAATCATTCGGTCTTTAGCATTTTGCAACGCGCCTTCTTATTGCTCGGACCACTAGCGGCCATTGTAGCGATTACGCGCGGCGCACGCCGAGGACTCTTCTCGATGGTGGTGTTGAGCGGCTGGCTCGTGGTCGTCGGGCTCACCTTTTGGTTCTATAGTCCCCACCAATATTATTATGAATACTATGCTTGGTCCCAAGTAGGCGGGTACCTGATCGTATTAACCCTGTGGATTCTGGGTCGGTACCATCAATGGTTTAAAGCGGTTATCTTGGCCGCCGTCCCGATGTATTTGATTGCCACCATCGTGGTCAGCGTCTACGAAATTATTACCACCCATCACCTTCCCCAATCACGCGAAGGGGGTATTCATGCCAGCCACATTCCCACAGCATTTTATTACGATCCTAACAACCTAGGCGTCGCGATAGCCCTGATGTTGCCATTTGTGGTACTAGCCGGGTTTGCCGTGCGACGACGTGTCGTCTTCGTCTTCAGTGGAATATTGACACTGGTCCTGCTCTACGTCCTCTATAAGACGGGCAGTCGTGGGGGAGAACTGGCCTTAGTCATTGACGCAATCGTTCTCGCCATTATTTTGCCGAAACCGTATCGCCGCTACGCACAAATGCTACTGGGAGCCCTCGTCATCGTGCTCGGCGGACTAATTGTCCTCTTGCAAACCCACCCTAACGCCCACCTGCCCTTCGCACTAGAGAAAATCTCGCACATTATTCACGTCTTTGGAGCAGCGCGTCAGAAGAAGGGTCCAGGATCAGTGCAAATCCGCGAAGCGCTCTATTTGAGTGGACTGCATGGACTTCTCGAACATCCTTGGGGCATGGGAGCACGAGGCGCTGAACGCTACTATCGGTACTGGCTCACCCACCATTCTCGCTATAATACGTTTGGTGTCGTCGACGCCCATAATATGTGGCTCGAAGTGGCCATGAATTTTGGCTTAGAAGGATTTGTCCTCTATGTCGCGTTTTACATTTCTCTCCTCATAGGCGCCGTGCGACTATTGAAGTCACCTGACCTCTGGGGGCAATACATCGGCATGGCCGGGCTGTCCGCCCTGATAGGGTTTATTTTAGGCAGTCTTTCCCCATCTAGTGTCATGATTGGCTATAACCTAATGTGGGTGGTCTATGGTCTAGTCTTAGGGGGAATGGTATTTGTTGCGTCGTCCGACCCCCATAATCGATTCCACGATCAATGGGTCACATCCGTCACGAAAGAGAGGTCGTCATGAAACAGGGGCTCATAAAAGGCATCACCAGTCATGTAGAAACGACCGTAACCGATCAGATGGTCGCGCGTCTGGGAGGGCAGCAAATTCACCCGGTACTAGCCACCGCGCAAATGATTGAATGGATGGAATGGGCGGGTCTGCTCCTCATTCTCCCCTATCTGGAAGAGGAGGAGGATGCGGTCGGGTATGCCATCGACATTGTCCATTTAGCGCCCACCTTGGTCGGAGAATCCTTCTTTGCTGAAGCCACCTTCGAATCATTAGAGAAGAATCGCATTCTGGCCGCAGTGGTGGCACAAAATGCTCGGGGGATCATAGGTCGAGGGCGGTTTGTCCAAGTCTTGGTAAAAAAGGCCTCTCTTAGTGAACGCATTCAGACCCTTACTGCCGAAAACGACTCCTCCCGTTAGTCCGCTAAGGCGCAGCGAAACTGGTGGCGGCGCCACTTAAACCGCCGCTCCATTCCCGAATCCGCGGGAGTGGCAACATACTCACGTGACACGGTGAGACCTCGCGCCACCATTGCGAAGGAGACAGGGCATGAAAAAGATAGGACTCGGAGCCGCTCTTCTCGTCTTAATCGTCATAATCGGGTGGAGAGCGCAGCCTACCTGGATCACAGTATGGAGAGGCGAATTGTCACCCCAAAGGGTTTATATTGTCGGAACCACAGCAGTCGCCCCAGACGCGATTGGTCGACTCTATAATGTTCTCACGCCCAGCAACCATGCCGGACCCGACCTGTCCAACCGGCTTCCCGCGGGAACCAAAATTTATCAAGTACGCGGCACCTCTCCCGGCCAAGACTTGGCGGTCGAAATTCACCGCGATGACTTTGTTCTGGGACGCTACGCTGGCACTCACAAGCCATCGTAGAAACCGGGGACAAGAGGATCGGATCGGTGCTTCACGGCGAGACCTTGGGCTTTGAGCACTCGAAGGTGTCAGCGAGCACTGTCAACCACACCCCACCGTATCGCGACCGATCGTCACCCCTCGGTTACAGTAGGTGAATTAACGCTTCAGCCGTTGCCGTGTTGGTAGCCACGGGAATGCCGCGCACATCAGATATGCGTAGTAGAGCGCTCACATCGGGCTCGTGAGGATGCGCAAATAACGGATCACGAAAAAAGAACAACATCTGAATATCCCCTTGGGCAATCCGCCCTCCCATCTGCTGGTCTCCCCCCATCGGTCCGCTTAAGAGACAATGCACGGGAAGCCCGGTATGATCCGCAATTTGTTGCCCCGTATGCCCGGTAGCAAAGAGTTCGTGACGACTAAAGTGTTCTCGGTTCTTCCCTACAAATGCGACCAACAGAGTCTTCTTGGTATCGTGAGCAATGAGAGCAATCTGCATAGGGTTCCTTCCATTCTCGACGCGACTTTTCTTTCATGCTACCATAGGCCCAGCAAATGACAAGAGCCTAAGGACGTGAGAGCAGTGCGTATCGGCGAGGCTAAGAGCCCCTATGAAGTCGCATGGCTGGAAAAACTGTGGGATGATGAATGGGGCGGACGCGTAATGGTCTCTCGAGGCAAGAGTTATCATTTGCACTCGTTGACCAGTTTTCTTGCCTACGATGATAACATGCTCCCCGTCGGTGCCATTACGATCACCTGCCATGAAAAGCAGGCAGAAATTATGAGTCTTAATGCTCTCGTAGAAGGACAGGGCATTGGTACTGGTCTCTTGATAAAGGCAGAACACTACGTCGCTTCACAGGGAATCCGGCAGATGGTGCTCATCACCAGTAACGATAATATCCGAGCACTCGCCTTTTATCAGAAGCGCGGATATCGTTTGTCTGCCCTCTATCCAGGCGCTGTTGACGAAGCGCGCGTGGTCAAGCCCAGCATTCCCTTGTTGGCTAAGAATGGCATCCCCATTCATGATGAAATTGAGTTAGAAAAGTTTCTGGGATAAGGATTGATTGCTCCATCTTCATTCCATGAAATGCCGTCAAGTGGCGAACCAATCCCCTCGATTAAATTTGCCTTGCCCATTCAGTGTGGTGTGAGAGTGCTGTCTCAAGTACCCAAGGAGTTTCGTGCTAGTGACGGAGACGATGCTGCCCGCGAGACTCCGCATCTCAGTGTGAGGACTGGACAAATTGAAATGCGCAGAACCTTTCAGGCCGGATGAAAGGGCTATCACGAATATGGTCTCCGACTATCGCACGTGTCTACAAAACGGTGATCAAACAACCAGCACGCTGGCAAACCCGCGTTGGCGAAAAGAAAAACTTGTCATGATGCGCCATGTCATCCGACTGACCGCGAACCCATGGAATTGCATCCCTCATACAGGTAAATCTCAGCGCCACCGCGGCACTAACGAGCGAAATCTCAGGCCAACCGAAAATCTTTCGACATCACTGGATAAATCCTTTTCTTAGCATGCTCATGCATCTATACTAACGTTACCAAAATAATTTCAGCAATGAAAAGGAGAGAGATTTGATGGAGGACAGTATCCTTGAAAAAAGGTTATCCCAGATTGAGGAGACGTTAAGTCAGCTCGTAAAAATCGTAGGCGCAACAAATGCCATGCTCATCGAACTGTCCAAGCGGTTTGACGCCCTTGAACAACGGTTTGATGCCCTTGAACAACGGTTTGATGCCTTTGAAATTAATACCAATCACCGATTCGACGACCTATCCAAGCAAATGCGGGTCTTGGTCCGACGTGAGGATAAGACATCTGGGCGCCTCGATACCCTTGAGGTCCTTGTGGAAGAGTCACAGCACGGCCACCGCACATAAATCCGCATATTTATCGCGCCTTCACGAGACATTCGACCCCGTCTTAGCCTTCTCTTCACTGCAATGTCCGACAGGCAGCTCTCTGCACTTTCGCATTATAGGTGAAAAGAAACTTACTCCATTGTGACCCTTAAAAGAAATCGTGTATTCGGATTTTGTGTTTGATCGCTCGTTCTGAAGCGCCTTCGTCGTCCAGCCGCGAAATCGGATTATGTGATTGATTTGGCCGACGTCACGAATTCGACGGATGGCCATTCTTAGGTGATTAACGCGCGGATGGTCCACCATTCGCATCGTTGATCAAGACGCTGGCCGATGCAGATGGTACCGAGACGTTGCGGTTGCTATCATTGCCCGCTTTTCTTCATAAGGTATAGGAGACCACTTCTGCCGGGGCGATTGGGCCGGTGCAAATACTAACCGTGATTAGGCCGTGTGTGGTGGCAGGAACCATCGGCGAATGTATCGAAAACAAGTACCATCGTTTGGATTATCGATGTGCGAATAAATAGTGAACTAAAACGCCGGGGGAAAGGAGGGCCGCGAGGTGGCCAGCGAGATTACCATCAGTCGCGAAATGCTCTTGTGGGCCATATCCAGAGATGAGCAGGATGCCGATTCTCTAATTCAAAAGGTTCCGCGAATTCGGGAATGGCTGGCTGGAGAAAAAAAACCAACGATGCCGCAATTGAAGGATCTTGCCCGAAGAACGCATACGCCTTTGGGATTCTTCTTTTTGCCCGAACCGCCGTCTGATGACGCACTGCCCATTCCCTATTTCCGCACCACGGACGATGGCCGACTCGTGCGCCCGAGTATTAATTTGCTGGATACCGTACGTCAAATGCAACTGCGACAGGACTGGATGCGCGATTTTCTCATTGCCGAGGGAAATCCGCCGGTACCGTTGGTCGGCCGTGCTCGCCGCAGGATGTCGGTCGATGACGTCGTGAAGATAGTGAGGAACGCCTTGGAGCTTGAGCCCGATTGGGCGGACCAGCAACCCAATTGGGAGGATGCCCTGACTAAGCTGCTTGGGGCGGTTGAGCGGTCCGGAGTCCTTGTCATGGTTAGCGGCATGGTGGGCTACAATACGCATCGACTTCTAGACCCGGACGAATTTCGGGGCTTCACGTTGACCGATGAGTACGCGCCGTTGATTTTTGTGAATCGCAGGGATGCCAAGGCGGCGCAAATGTTTACTGTAGCGCATGAGTTGGCCCACGTGGCTCTGAGTAAGAGTGCCGTGTTTGACCTTCGCGACTTACAGGTTGCCAACCATCCGGTAGAAAAGTTTTGCAATCTAGTGGCTGCCGAATTTCTGGTACCTGCAAAGCGAATGCGAGAGAACTGGGCTGGAGCACGACTGATACCGTTGCTCGCCCGTCGATTAAAGGTGAGCGAAATCGTCGTGGCACGACGAGCATTGGACCTTGAACTGATGAGCCAAGAGCAGTTCTTTGAGTTCTATCACGAATATAAGAGTCGAGAATGGGTCAGCAACTCTGGATCTGGCGGCGGCAACTTCCATAGGACGGCTCGATACCGCATGGGGATACCTTTTAGTCGAGCAATCATCCAATCGGTGCGCGAGGGTACGACCTTGTATTCTGAGGCTTATCGGTTAACCGGGTTGAAAAGAGAGACGTTCGAAAAGTATGCGGAATTCATAGAGACATTGTGAAAGGGTGGATAGCCTGTTGTCCGTCATCTATGTGCTCGATACCAACGTTTTGATACAAGCGTACCGCAATTACTATTCGTTTGATTTGGCACCGGGTTTTTGGGACAGTCTGGCCGAGTTCGCCGCGCGCATCCGCGTAATCGATTGGGTTCGTAGCGAAATGGTAGATGAACACGACGACGAGCTAGCTCAGTGGGTTCGCGGTGCCGGTGCAGTCTTGTGCCAACCTGTCATGGAATTGGACAATGTTCGGAGTGCCGTGGTAGCGGAGTATCAAGCTATTGCTCGGCTGGTTCAGATAACCCCCCGCTTTAAAGCTAATCATTACCCAGACAGGGATAATTTCCCAGGATCCGTATTGACAAGGTATACGAAAGGACAACTGAGACAGGAGGACGTGGACAGAAGTGCGT
>NZ_JBYCKN010000103.1:0-5277 GCF_057473405.1 Sulfobacillus sp. TH-112 | reverse complement strand
GGACCCGGCTTATGTCCGCACCCTGATACATTTAGCCCAGCACGGCATGCTGGTACAGGTCCTCTTAGCCGCTAATCCGTATCACGATCCTCAGGCGGTGGAGAAGGAACGGCAGCTCTTCGCCGGGACCCGGGTGCAGATCCATTGGGCCTCTGGCCGGTTCGATCAACCCTATGCCACGGACCATGCCAAATATCTGGTCATCAACCCGGGCACCCCGCATACTCTCGCCATTGTCGGGAGCGCCAACGGGACCTATAGCGCCTTCGCGGGAGAGAATGCCGAAGATGATCTCGAGACTACGGCGCCGGCTCTCACCACAGCACTGAGCGAGGTGTTTCAGGCCGATTGGTCCGGCCATACGGCCGGATCGGTGCCGCGGCAGGCGCTGATCCTCTCGCCCGGCGCCGCACCGGCGCTGCGGGCGTTGTTGGCCGGGACCGGCCCGGTGGCGGTAGTCACGGAAGAACTCGGCGACGTGCCCGCGTTGTATACGGCCTTGGCCCAGCATGGGCCTCAGGCGCGGGTCTTGGTCCCGCCGCAAGCCTTAGCATCGGCCGAAGGGAGACAAGCGGCGCAGCAGTTGCGGGCCGCGGGGGTCCAGCTCCGGACGTTGGCGCCACCCTATGTCCATGCCAAATTGATTATCACCGCTTACGATACGTTCGTGGGCTCACAAAATTGGTCAGCACCGAGTCTCGCGCAGAATCGCGAAGTGGGGCTGGTGACGGCCAATGGCGACATTCAGACGCAGGCCTTAGCCTGGTTTAATGCGTTATGGGCCCACGCCCAGCCCATTCCATGATCATAACAAGGAGAGAGACCCTATGACGCCATCATCGACGCCGCCTCCGGTGCTCTATACCACCCGGGAGGTGGCCACGCTCTTACGCTGTAGTATTCGGAAGGTCCAATATTTGATTGCTGACGGCACATTGGCCGCGGTACAGGTGGGCAAGCACTATCGGGTGTCCCAGCCGGCGCTCCAAGCGATGCTCGAAATCCAGGCCACGCGACGCCCCGCGGGGGAGGAAGGAGACGGGTCATGCGATGGTACATCAGTGGTCCGATGACCGGGTTGCCGGATCTCAACCGGTCCGCGTTTGCGCAGGCGGCGGCCCTTATCCGGGCCGCCGGGCATACGGCGCTCAACCCCGCGGAGCTCTGTCCTTTGGGCATCACGTGGAAAGGGGCCATGCAGATCGATTTGGCGGCACTCAAGACGGCGGACGGGGTGCTCCTTTTGCCGAACTGGGAGCAGTCGCGAGGCGCTCGCATTGAAGTGTGGTGGGCTCGCCGGCACGATTTGGAAATTTGGGCGTTCGATGCCGGGACCCCTTCGGGGGCGGAGCATTTTGGGGGCACCTGTCCCGACGCCAAGGTACCTTTCGAATTCCCCTCCGAAAATCGGTTACTCTGATAGCCCGCCTCATGCGGACTGTCAGGTCTTACGCTTTGGTTTTCTTATGGTACGTCGTGTCATCAGTGCGGGGCTTTTGCGGAGTGGAGTCTGCTGGAGTCGGTGCTACCGACTCACGGGGAGTCCGGCCCGCTACTGAGTCTGTCTCGGCTCCTAGTAATCTTTACAAAAAATTCTATATTTAATTAGGGGGGACAATATCTTAAGGAGGCATCCAGATTTGGTTAATCTCTCTGGCCATGACGATTCTCATTACTATAAAGTCAACTATTCAATACTTGTAGACAAACTCCTGCAAGACGATGAAGCGGCTCAACAAGAATTTGTGGAGCATTTTCTCCCTATTGCTATGGGGTATGTCCACAAACGCTTTAACTCCCTTGATGGAGAAGCCGAAGATATCGCATTGGATGCACTTGATGCTGCCTTGCGGGCAATAAAGCACTTTGACGTGAAAAAAGGTAGTTTATTTTTCTGGGTTCAGCGTCAAGTCAAGTGGCACGCAGCGGCTCAACTTCGCCAGCGCAACCATTCGACTCCCCAACATCAAACGCTTGCCACTGCACCCTTGGCGGCACAGGTGCACTCCCGAAGCGATGCATGGAGTCGCCTGGCTCAACTGACGCCAGATGAACAGCGTCTTTTAATGCTTCACTATGTAGACCACATGAGTTATCGTGCGATTGCCGAACAGTGGGGCAGTAGCCATACTACCGTCGCAACGAAGATCAAAGCAATTTTGACTAAACTGTCACAGTAAAACCTCGAGCGGCCGCCCCCCCCGACCGCTCCAGGTGATGGCGAGAGAGAAAAGATGGTAGAGAGGATAATACGGCGATAAAGGAGGTGGATCGCAATGAGTAGTTCCGCAGAGGACGCACGTTTTGCTAATTGGCTTCTCCGTCCGCCAACCGCGGAGGAAGAGCGCTTAGCAGCACAATTGACGCCGGAGCAACGCGCAGAAGTCGAACAATGGTTAATTCCCACTCTCGCCGCCACGGCGGATAAAGCCCACAGACTTTATCCCGTGGGGTGATATGCCGGGAGCAGGCTAGATACGCAAAACGAAGGAGGACACTACATGCGCATTAAACTTATTGGGCCTTTATGTCGTGAAAGACCCTTCCATGATGGCGATCGGTAATGTTGTGTGATACGGAGGGCCGCGACAGGCCCTCCGTATCTCGTGGTTATTGATCTCGAGGTATCAAGCTGAACCCCCATATCTTGCGCGAGGATGCTCTATGACTAGACAGTGACTACGGTACTTTGGAACATTTTATTAGAGGACCGCCGCAGGGGAAAAGTAGTCCGTTCGGTAACAGAATGCCTTACTCAAGGGCAAATCGCCGTCAAGGAGGCCCATAATATGACAGAGGTTATACATGATGAACAGGAATGGCAGACTCGTTGGTGGGACTGGAGTCAACACCAATTAGATCATCTCGCCGAGGAAATCCGTAAACTTCACGCCACTCGGACGCACGATGTCGCGAATAGCCAACGCCTCGACACGATGAAAAAACACATCGATCAGTTACAAACCATGCTGGATCGTCAAGACCCGTGCTTTGCGCGCATCCGGGCGCGTATTCGGACGAGCGAGGGAGAAGAGAGCGTCTCTTTCCACGTGCATAACTATGCTTACTTGCAAAATATCTCAGCGATCGGCGAAAAGGAGGATTTGAATATCAGTCACTTGACGGGATTAGCTGATTTAGTCCGGGATCCCCATTTGACGATGATTCGTATAGACCCGGATGGCCCATACCGCCACGAACTCGCTCCGATCGCAATCTTGGAGGCCACGGTGGAAGACATCGCACTCGGGGCAGACCACACCGTTACCAGCGTAGCTCCGCGCCATGGCCTGATTTGGGAAGATCGCGTGCGAAGCAAACTTGGTGCTCCAGCGCAATCCGTATTGGATGTCTTGGCCGATGTATTAAGTCCGGAACAAAGCCAATTGGTGAACACAGTACCTCAGGGCCGACGCGGGCTGGTGTTGACGGGATGTGCCGGCAGTGGGAAAACCGTCGTGGCTGCACATCATGTCGCGGTTCAATTTCGCCGTCTACCCGGGTGGTACCTGGTCCCGACACCCGCCCTTGGAGCGAGCATCGCGCCCGTGTTGCCACGCCTCGATCTCCCCGACACTCGTGCCCGTGTGCTGACGATGGCCACTCTCCTCCACGAATTGTGGCCAGAACTCGTGGGGCCCAACGGGATTCCGGAAGGAGTCGTTAGGGACTCGCGGGATACGACGTGGCAATCAATCAAAGTGACAGCGGACTCGACGAAGTGGCGGGCAACAGCACGCACCGTATTTGAAGAACGTCTACAGCGCAAGTACGACGAACTTGCATTACTCAATAGCAGCATTTTGGAGATGGTGCGCGGAACTGTAAAGACGCTATCCCCGCAATCGCAAGTGGTCCTCTCTCAGCTAGAACGATGGGATCGTTCGCAAGGAGAGGACGTTCTTCAAACAGTGTATGCACAAATTGACGCTTTGCCCGATATCCAGCAAATTCCTTTACTACGTCATATGGATTTCACTAGCATGGTACAAAAAGTCAATAACGATCATGCGTTAGATTGGCGCGTTCTCTATGAAACGACATGGCGCCAATGGGGAGCATCTATTACGAATCAAGAATATTTAAGTGGGCCGCCCACGGGCGATGATGTGCCAGCATTGCTGTGGCTCGCGGCAGAGTTCAGCCGCAGTCCCGCGACCGCACCCCAATGGGTGATCATCGATGAAGTACAGAACATGCCTCTTCCGTGGATTCAGGCATTGCAATCGCTCGTGCCCGATACGTACTGGATCTTCAGTGGTGATACGATGCAAGGGTGGCAATCAGAGGACCCCGATCTGTCTCAATTAGCGCGCCAGTTGGACATGACCGACGAGCAATTACCGACGGTCTCATTAACGCAGTCGTTCCGCATTCCGGAACACTTATTTAAAGCGGCCGAACGATTACGCGCATGCGTCAATGGCGACATCCGCCAAGCGCAGTGGCTTCGTTATCATCTCGACGCCGGCACGCTACACGTCATCCGACGTCCAGACGAAAAAACATTGCTCGCCCAACTGAAAGAGCAAGTTACCGAGTGGGGCAAACAAGGCATCCATAACATCGCGATTATCGTTCCACCAGATAAACTTGAAACGGTCCGGCGATACCTGGTACAGGTCGAAGTGTTTACGGGCCACAAGGCGTACTCAGGGGGGACCATTCTCACAACGCTGCCGGCAGTCTCCGGATTGGAATTCGACGCCGTCGGTGTCTATGGTGGAGATATTTCCGATTACCCCAGCACCTCTATGGGAGCGCGTAAGCTGTATACCGCCATCACACGCAGCCGACGGATGGTGACGTGCTTTTTATTAACCGATTTGGATCGGGACCAGCGCGACGCCATTGCCAAAGCACGCATCGAGCAGCAGTACCAGAATGCGCTGGCTGACGCTCAGCGGGAGTTCATCGGCACCAACCGCTACGGTCAACCACGAGTACGGTCCGCACGGCAACAGCGGGAGCTGCGAACACAGGCCGAGGACGAACGAGCCAGTCGATTGGAGGCGTTGAAGGTCGGTCTGCCCCCTGAACACCATCCTTCGTCATGGTTTGCTGTTTTAGAAGAGGTTATGACCTCAAATTCCTAACGGGATATGATGGTAATGACGCGAATGTCTCATGAGAGGTGTCGCACAAACGCTCGTTTGTGCGACGACCAATAGGGCCGGGGATCGGCGCGTGATGTTTTTTCAACCCATTATTATGACTTTGGTGGTAATTCCGGGTATTCGTGCGAGGGCGGGTCGTGCAAACGGAACGGAAAAGCGG
>NZ_JBYCKN010000102.1:0-6623 GCF_057473405.1 Sulfobacillus sp. TH-112 | reverse complement strand
CCGGTTATCGAATAAACCGGACCAAAAAACCGAGCAAACCAGCTAAATCTTGAGAAAGGATGCGCTAGCGAAATTCCACGAAGCTTGGGACAACCTCGTACTGGCGAGCCACCTCCATGCGATATTGCGTCACCTTTTGCTGCCGACGCCACGCGGGCACGTAATCCCAAGCCTCGGTCACCACCTCTGCGCCCCGACGGATGTCAACGACGAAGTCCGTCCACAGCACCACATGGATTATAGCGCTTCGGGGAAAGATAATTTTGGAAATTTTGGGTGCCCACAATAAACCAAGGCCGCAGTCCACCGGACTACGGCCTGGAACCCTCTCCATGGTTTCTTCCCACAAGAATGCTAGTTTTCGTTCTCCAAAGCGAAAGTGTTTAGGAGCCGGATCGGCGTCCCTTCCAAAGCGAACAAGTTTAAGTGAAAGCGAAGACCTTTAAACCAAACCGAAGCTCTTTAGCTTTAGATCCAACATCCCCATGTTGCGCTTTCCGTCTATTCTACCGTCACGCTTTTAGCCAGATTACGAGGTTGGTCCACATCTTGCCCTCGCAGAACCGCCGTCCAATAAGCCAATAACTGCAAAGGTAATGCCGCAATCACTGCCCCTAGCAAAGGGTCCTGAATCTGAATGGGAATACGATGATCCACCGGAAGTATGTGTGGCAAGGCATCATCCACGATGGCCCATACCTCAGCCCCTCGGGCTTTCACCTCGAGAATATTCGAAATAGTCTTTTCCGCGACCGCCCTCTCCGTGACAATGGCCACCACCGGCGTTCCCTCCTCAATAAGAGCCAAGGTTCCGTGTTTCAACTCTCCTGCGGGGTAGGCTTCCGCATGGTTATACGCTATCTCCTTAATCTTTAGCTGTCCTTCCATGGCCAGTGCGTAGTCAATGCCGCGCCCAATATAAAAGACGTCTGAATTCTCAGAAAGATGTTTTGCCATCGCTTGAATGGAGTCCATGGTACCAAGCATCTCCTGTCCAAGAAGTGGCAGGGACAATAATCCTCTGACCAAGTCTGGCCGTCCCATGTCCCGCATATCAGCAAAAGCCAAGGCAATTAATGTCAAAACCAATATCTGCGTGGTATACGCCTTGGTGGACGCCACCGCGATCTCGGGTCCAGCATGGGTATAAACGACCGCATCGCTCTCTCTAGCCACCGTCGATCCCACGGTATTCACAATCGCATACGTCGGGATCCCGTGGCTTTTAGCCAAACTCAGACAAGCCAGGGTATCAGCGGTCTCCCCAGACTGCGAGATGACAATGACGAGCGTGCCTGGGGAAAAAATAGGCGTAGCATAGCGGAATTCAGAGGCCACCGCGACGTCTACCGGAATCCGACTGAGCCGTTCAATCAACGCTTTTCCAACCAGTCCCGCGTGATAGGCGGTGCCGGCCGCCACAATCTGGATGCGGTTCACCTCAGCCATCATTTTTTCGGTCAGCCCTAATTCCGACACAACCACGTGATCGTCCGAGGTTCTCCCGAGAAGGCAGTCACCCCACACTTCTGGCTGCTCCATAATTTCCTTCAACATGAAGTGCGCATATCCTCCACGTTCAGCTTGACGAATATCCCAGTCCACCATCAGGATGGGACGATCGACCGTCTTGCCATCCATCGTGCGCACATCCACCGATTGTGGGGTAATAATGGCCATGTCGCCATTTTCGAGCACCATCGCCTTGCGCGTGGCACTAAGGAACGCACTGAAGTCGGAAGCCAGATAATTGGCGTCGTGACCCAGTCCAATCACCAATGGGCTTGATCGTCTCACCGCCACAATACGGTCGGGTTGGGTACTCGAGATGGCTAAAAATGCGTAGGCGCCTTGAAGTCGACGCTCGGCTTTTTGTACAGCCGCTACAATATCGTCGCGTCCCCCATATTCTTCGAGGAGATGGGGGATTACCTCTGTATCGGTGTCAGACTGAAATTGGTGGCCCGCTAACTCCAGTTCCCGCTTTAACTCTTGGAAGTTTTCGATGATGCCGTTGTGCACGGTCGCGATGGTACCGGTACAATCAGTATGCGGATGCGCATTTTGATCAGTGGGACGACCATGAGTGGCCCAGCGCGTGTGTCCGATACCACAGGGGACATCACTCGGCATTTCGCCGATGACTCCCGCCAGTACGTTCAATTTCCCCTGGGCCTTTTGCAAGTAGAGCCGCCCTTGTGCGGCTAAGGCAATCCCAGCGGAATCATACCCACGATATTCGAGTCGTTTCAAACCATTAAATATAAACGGTAGAGCTTCTCCCTGCTCCCCGACGAAGCCGACGATTCCACACACGATGACTCGCCTCCTATAGAGTTGAGTCGGTCTCAGCCGCATGGTTTTGTGACGTTCTTACGAACTGACCTTTGTCCATGATTTAACGGCCGCTGAGAAGCCGGAGGTCACCCGCCGAACTTTCGAGATCCCTCTCCTCGTCAACCCCATTCACCTTAGGGTTCCGGCGCTCTATCCCTGCGTTTATGCCTTAGCCGACTCCAAAGCTTCACGCACTCCCGCTTCGAGCCGGTGAGCCCACTCATCAATCATATCCACATCCCTCCCTTCAAGCATGATACGCAGTAACGGCTCCGTTCCCGAAGGGCGAATCAATACTCGTCCGTCTTCGCCTAACGCCGCTTGTGCCTGTGATACATTTTCTTCCAATCCCGGTATCGTTGTCCAGTCGGAAATGGGCGACTGCAAAGGAACATTTTTCAGGACTTGAGGATAGCGCTCTACGGGCGCCACCGCATCGGCAAGAGAGATCCCAAGAAATGTTACCGCGGAGATTAATGCCAGCCCCGTCAAAAGCCCATCGCCGGTGTGAGTCCACTCGTTCAAAATCACATGCCCTGATTGCTCGCCGCCCAATGTGGCATCCTGTTGACGCATCGCACGCGCCACCCAGCGGTCTCCCACCGGTGTACGTTCCAGTCTTATGCCGCGGTCCAACAGCGCCCGTTCCATGCCAAGATTACTCATGACCGTCGCCACCACTAAGTCCCCGGTAAGCTTCCCTTGCCCCTTTAAAAATTGCGCTAGCACAAAGAGAATCTCATCCCCATCCACAATCCGTCCGTTATGATCCACCGCAATCACCCGGTCCGCGTCGCCATCGAAGGATAGTCCCAGTGCAGCACCGCGCTTGAGCACTTCTTCACGGAGAACTTCCGGATGAGTCGCCCCGCATCCCACATTAATGAGCTCCCCTAAGGGTTCGTGATTGATGACTGTCACCGGTACCCCAAGCGTCTCAAAGATAGCGGGGGCAGTAGCCCCAGCAGCCCCATGCCCCACATCGAGCACAAGATCGAGCGGCGGGATTTTCCCTGCAAAGAGGCTCGCCAGATGACGGAGATAGAGATGTTTAGCCGACCCACTATAATCGAAAGAACGGCCAATGCGATGCCGATCCGGGCTCGGCCAATCCTTGCGATCGATGGCTTCTTCGACGTGCGCCTCATCTTCTGGCTCCCACTTCCGTCCTTGCGGGGTGATGAGCTTTATTCCATTATAGTGCGGAGGATTATGGGAGGCGGAAATCATGACACCGGCGTCTGCCTGCATTGCTCCCACCAGATACGCTAAGGCGGGGGTTGGGATAACGCCGATCAAGAGGACGTCCACCCCACACTCCATGAATCCTGCTGCCAGCGCGGCCTCCAGCATTGGACCTGAGATACGCGTGTCGCGCCCAATCAAGACACGCGCTGGACGCGTCAACTGCTGAGCGGCTCCGCGTGCCACATCTCTGGCCAATTCCGCCGTCAGCTCCTCATTGGCGATCCCTCGCGCCCCATCCGTTCCAAACAAAGCCAAACCGATCCCGTCCTTTGCCCTGTTATATGAATTATCATTCGTATCACAGCATATTATGAATTCTTGGTGATGGTGACCGTTACCGTAATTTCCCCAGAGGAGACCAAGCTAGTGCCTTTTGGCACGGTAACTGGTACCACTTCAGTAAATGAATTGGTCTTTCCTGCCACATTGACTGGAATCGTATAAATATGCGTCAAGCCCTTTAGGCTACTGGTTGTGCCCGACACCGTCACAGACGAAGGATAGACCGAAATTTGACTCACTGAGTACCCGGTCGCTGGTTGACCCGACAGTTGACTTATCACCGCCAGTGTCGCCTGTGGCGGGATTTTTTGAATGGTGGTGTTAACGGTCGCCGTAGCAGGATTGACCTCCACCTTCGGAACCACCTTACCGCGCGCATTCACGGGATTTAGAATGATCTGTTCAATAAAATTGCCGTTATGCTTAGTCAATTTTACTGTCCCTACCACCGAGCGCACCTGACTGAGCGCACTCACCGAGCCAGAAATGGTCGCAGTCTGCAAATTGGTGGTATAGCCCGACAGCTCAAATCCTGTGGCGGGCTTCCCTGAAAGATGAACGTCCACTGGCACCTTCTTCTGACCCAACCGCGCCACGGTGACCTTCACACGCTGCGGCACGACGCTCACTAAACTGGTCCCTTGCGGGACCGATGCCGCCACCTTGAGCGAGTATGTTCCCGAATGGGTCAACTTCGCTAAATTGACCCACGCATCCACATCGCTTGGCGCCGACGACGAATCGACCGAAGCGGGAGGTCCGGTAATCCCCACCGTCACCGTGCTGGGACTAATCGACAACACCGTTAAATGCGGATTGGGCGTCGCATAGCCGACCGCCACACTATTAATCGGGCGAGAAATATTGTGTGCCGTCGATGGTTGCGCCTGAAACCAAATAAATATGGCCACGATCACCGATAAAATCTTTAACACCGTATTGTTCTCTAGTAGCCGATCCATCATGATGGTCCACTCCGATGCCAAATCCGTAATGAATTGTGTGGCCGACTTTGCAGATAGCGGGCGAGCATCTCTCGGAGCGCACGGTCTTCCAGTCGCCGATAGAGTCGCCCCTCAGCGGCAATTGACACCCAGCCCGTTTCTTCCGATACCGCCACGGCAATCGCATCAGACTGCTCACTAATGCCAATGGCAGCCCGGTGGCGGCTACCTAATTCACTGCCGGGCTGCGCGCTATCTGTCAATGGCAAAAAGGCCGCTGCCGCCACTACCCGATCACCACGAATAATAGCAGCGCCGTCGTGGAGCGGAGTATTGGGCACAAAAATGTTCTCCAATAAGGCGGCACTCACCAGAGCCCCAATCGCCGTTCCGGTGGAGACGTACTCTTGGAGTCCGGTCTGCCGTTCCATGATGATAAGAGCTCCAGTGCGACTACGCGACAGACGATCGGCAGCACGCGCCACTTCATCAATCACATGGGAAACATCCACCTCGTCGCGATTCAGCAAGGTGTCGGTAAAAAACCGTCCCTGCCCCCATGGCTCAAAAAACCTGCCACGTCCCAATTGTTCTAGTGCTCGCCGTAACTCCGGCTGAAAAACAATCGGCAAGGCCACAATCAGCATGGTCTGAATATCCTTGAGCACAAAGTGGGTCGCACTCAAATGCAGCCAATTTGATACCGGGACCGCTAGCAAAAGCAATATAATCCCCTTGATCAGTTGCACAGCACGTGTGCCGCGAATCAAGAGAAACAAGCGATATACCCCATACGCTACGATAGCGATATCAACAATCGATATCCCCCACGAAAGCGGTGTCTTGGGTGTAATACTCTCTAAAAACGATAACACGCTGGCATCACCCGCGTTAAGAATTCCTCCCTTAGGTTACCACAGTTCGTCCCCTTCTCCATATCGGAGCAGAACATAAGAAGACCAGATTTCGGTATGTTAGACTATTTTTAGCAGGGAGGGAAGAATACATGTCAGAAATGAGTTCCCGCCAACGGCGCTCGAACACCTCAGTCTTATGGCGGAGCTATCGGATCACCTTCCTATTTGCCTCTATTATGATGGAGCTCCTCTGGTACTCTCTTACCTTAAGGAGCCAACCACCGGATGTCGCCGAACCCAAATTGAACCGGTTGTACCACCGTCAAGCAGTGCGTTTTCGCAAACAGGCCGAAGAGATGGGCGGGCTTTTAATTAAGGTCGGGCAATTTCTTTCCAGTCGGGTGGATCTGTTGCCCAAACCCTATTTGGAGGAATTGGCGCAACTACAAGATCATGTGCAGGCGGCCCCGTGGAGCGACGTTCTCCCTCAAATCACTCAGGAATTAGGGCCGCTCAATCAATACTTTATCGCCTTTGAAGAAACCCCGGTGGCGGCAGCCTCGTTGGGCCAAGTGTATGAAGGAATCCTCATCACCGGTGAGCACGTGGCGGTAAAAGTTCAGCGACCGAATATTACCAGCATTGTGGAGGCCGACCTTAAGGCATTACGCTGGGTCGTGGCACTGGCCACGCGATTTACCACCTTTGGTCGTACCTTTGACCTGGTCACAGTGCTAAAGGAGTTTCGGCGCTTGGTATTTGAAGAATTAAACTACCAACATGAACTCCAAAACACAGAGCTACTTCGAGAAGATTTGTCCCATCAACCGGATGTCATTGTTCCTAAAACCTTCCCCGAGCTTTCCACAGGGCGCATTCTAGTGATGGAGTTTTTTTCGGGGATTAAGATTGACCGAGTGGAGTCCTTAGAAAAGGCCCACATCGCCCCGCAATT
>NZ_JBYCKN010000101.1:0-32509 GCF_057473405.1 Sulfobacillus sp. TH-112 | reverse complement strand
CAAGGTTGCATGAGTGCGAACCGGGGCAATCAGTGAAAGAAGGAAAAAGACGAGGAGAGCGTATGCGTGTGATAACATTTGCCGCCGTCTTGGGAGAAATAGAGGGCAATGTTTTGCGTGAGATCGTAGAGAGGAAGCGTGGCTTCAGGCCGCGCGTATTTCAGTAATGTTGGGCCGACTTGTGAGTGGCATGCTCCCGGACCTACCCTCTGAGGTGTGGTGGGTTATTGGGGTGAACACCGCGATGTCAGTAATTTTTAACTTTGTGAGTATCTTTGTGAATCTCTATTGGTGGAACCAAGGTCACTCAATTTTTTTGGTGAGCTTGTTTAATCTCGCGAGCACGGTAACGTTGTTCATTTCCTATTACGTGGGATCATATTTTCTCTATCGGCGCGATATTCGTTTCGTGATGTTGCTCAGTACGCTTTTTGCCGGAGCCACCTTTGTCGGGCTCTTCTTGTACCTTCCTGAGTATCGTACCATCTTCACCATCCTCATTGGTCTCATGTTTGGCTGTACGCAAGGGTTCTTTTGGTCAGCAAACAATTCCTCCATGTATACGTTTTTGAAGGCCGAACAGTATGCAGATTATTTTTCTGTGAATACAGTGGTTGCCCAAGTGATTGCCGTGGTCATCCCATTAGCGTCTGCGGGGATACTTTATGGAGTAGGATTTCATCTCTCCTTCGTCGTGATGTTGTTGTTTGTGATTGCGGCGTTCTTCGTGTCGATGCGTATTCCGCACCAAGGGTTGTCGGAGTCAATTTTTGATCATATGCATCATCGAGAAGTGTTTTCTAAACCGGGGACGTCCTGGGTGATGTTCGTCGTTTTGTGCGCCGGCTTAGTGAACCAATTTCTGCTGCTGTTTTCAATGATTTACATATTTTCGTTTAGCAATAATGTGGGCATCGTGGCGGTGTTCAATATCGGCTATTCGCTGGTTCTCTTGGGCGGCTTGACACTTTATCGCCGATGGAAGGGTCTATCACAAAATGTGTGGCTCATCATCGGTAGTGCTTGTGTTCTCGTGAGCTACATTTTGGCCTTTCTTACCCCGCGCGATGCGCTCAGTGTGGTGGTGGTCTTGTTAATGCGACTCGGAGGTCTTTATGTTTCCGGGGCCTCCGGCAGACAGCGCTATCGCATTATTATGCAAGGGGATGTCGTGTGGCGAACGCGATTTGGTCTGTGGATGGAGGTGCCTTTTGCTGTTTCTCGGACCATCATTTTGATGGGAGCGCTTTTTGTTCGTCACTTAGGGGACACGGCGTTTTTGGGGATCACTCTTATTTCCGGACTGGCCTTATTGGGCTTACCGATTCTGACCCAACTGGCGATTAAACGGTATGAAGCATTTTACAACCCAAGTGCTGGGGCCACTGATTGATTAGTGTTCGCGGCGAAGTACCTGTTTAAGAACCTTTCCGGTGTCGCCCCGAGGGAGTTCGGCAACAAATTCGATTGATTTTGGTACTTTGAATGTGGGAAGGTGCATGCGGGCATATTCTGTCACTTGTTGTTTGGATAGGGTAAGACATTTTGGGACGATTACGGCATGAATACGCTCTCCCCAATAGCGATCTTTTACCCCGACGACGGCTACGTCGTGGACTTGAGGATGGGCGCGGAGGATGTTTTCAATCTCAAGACTGGAAATTTTTTCGCCACCCGAATTAATCAAGTCCTGGGCACGATCCACCAAGACGAGAAGTCCGGCTTCGGTGAGATATCCTAAATCATTGCAGGTGTGCCAATGTCCTGGGATAGCGATCCCTTTGGAGGCTGGGCGTTTGTGATAGCCAGCAAATACACTGATGCCGGAGGCATAGATAGTGCCAATAGTTTTGGGTGGGCAACGTTCCCCATCGGTATTACACACCACGACTTCCATTCCGAACGCTGGGCGGCCAACACATAAGGGACAAAGAGGTTCGGCTGAACCGATCTGGTGGGCGGCAAAGATCGCTTCCGTGGCCGAATAGAGAATCGAAAGTTGAATATTTGGCCAGGTGCGGACTAAGGATTGCGCGGTCGTGTCCAAGAGCGGGGCACTTGAGGTGACGAGTTGGTGTAATGCTGACGCATTGAGGGCGCGTTTTTCACTGTCGGGCAGATCGAGTATGGCTTGGGCCATCGTCGGAACCATAAATGCTGTCGTGCAGTGGTGCTTAATGAGGGTGGCGATAGCGCGGTGCGCATTAAAGGGCGTATCAATAATTGTGGTGGCACCAATTTGCAGCGTGCTGAGTGTGAATCCAATGCCTCCCATGTGGAAATACGGATAGGGATTGAAAATGCGATCGTCCGGCGTCAGGTGCAAAGATTGGATAAGAGAGTGGTTCCATCCCCATAAAGTCTTTTGGCTGTGCCATGCCCCTTTCGGACGCCCTGTGGTCCCTGAGGTGTACAATAGCGCAAGCGGCATCTCTTCGTTCGCCTCGTTGGGAGCTTCACTGTAGTCATGTGATTGAATACCGGTTAAAGATGGGAAAACCTGTTTGATGCTTTTAGCCCGAGAGGTGAGTGTCATGAGGGCATCGGAAAATTTGTGGTCATAGACCACGGTGGACGCTCCTGCATCTTGGAGCTGCTGCACCCACTCGTCCTGACGGGTACGCGGGTTTAAAGGCGTAAACGCCGCTCCCAGACTGCCTAGAGCAAGAATGAGCGCTACGATCGATAAAGGGTCATCCATGAGGTACGCCACCAAGTCGCCCTTAGCGATACCGGACCGGTGTAGTGCCACTGCCCAGGAGTGACTAAGGTGGTTCAGTTCACCATAGGTGAGGGTTCTATCCTGTTGCGCATCTACCAACGCCATCTTCTCTGGAGTGTCCTGACTCCATCTATGAATGGCACCGGTGACCGTGTGCGCCGTGTCCATTGCCATTCTCACATCCTTCAATTTTCTAGCGGGAGATTTGTTTATCCTATTCGCGGACCGATAAATTGACCCAGGCGAAGAAAATTTTGGTACGAAACACGGCGCTCTTTAAGCGACGTATGATGGAGGGGAGGGATCGTGATGTCGAAAACGCCACTTAGGTACCTTGGAAAATATGCCGTAGGGCACGGAGAATGGAGCGACATGGCAGAGATTGCCGATTTAGAGAGACAAGTATTTGTGGACCCGATGTCGTATGAGGAAATTACCGAAAAGTACTATTCACCAAATGTGGACTTCTTGGTCGTCAAAGAGGGCACTCGCGTGATTGCCTATTTTGGATTTGAAGTGTTTCATCGCTATGCGCATGTCTTAGCCAACGTGACGCATCCCCAATATCGACGTCAAGGGCTAGGGGCCTTTGTGTTGAAGGCGGCGGAACCTTGGGCTTATGAGATGGGAGCGCTGGCGTTTATTGGAGAAGTCCGCGTGTCCAATGTGGGCCAATTGCGGGTGCTGGAATCGATTGGTTGGACACGCGTGGCACTTATACCGCAGTTCTTTAGTAATGGTGAAGACGCGCAGATGGTCTTGCGGGTGTTTACCTGATATCGGGTCGTTTTCGTTGCCGCGGCATGTGCTCTAACAGTAATCTCACATTAGAGAGAGGACACATGCGGGAGATTCAGATAGTCGCTCAAACAAAATTTACGTGTGCTGTAAGAGTGGTGTCGTTGGCGCGGTCCGGATAACTCACCCATTTCATGGCGAGGTTCAGCTCTTGAATAATTTGCTCGGCTTCGATCTTGCGCCCGTCGTCGAATTCTATGGATGCGGTCGTGTGAGCGTCCTCGATCAAGGTGAGGTCATAATGGCGATCAAGCGCTCCGTAGGCCGTGGCTCGTATGCACCAATTGGTCGCTGCGCCTACCAAGAATACGTGATTTGCGCCAAGTGTTGTTAGTATCTCGTGTAGACGGGTTTTCTCAAATGCAGAATTGAAGTGCTTATAGACGCGAATTTCACTTGAAAGAGGGATTAGCTCCGGTACCAGTTGCCATTCAGAGCTGTCCTGGATTAATTCCTCATCGGCGTGTTGCACCCAGATTACCGGAACGCCTTGGTGGCGTGCTCGTTTAACACAAGAGGCAATATTGGCCACGATGCGCTGCGGTTCCCAAGTGTCGTTCATTACGCCAACTTGCGCATCGACTACTAACAAGACGCTGCTAGGGGAAGCGTTATCGACCATACTATGATCCTCCATGAATATCAAGATACTGAAATATTAAACAAATCTGATCGTGCCGTCTAGACGACGAACCCGTGGATCGCTCGTCCATGCGGCCCTGGCCTCTTGCCCGTGCGTCCCATATGGCCACACGTCATCTCAAAAGCCATTTTTCTTTCGATAGCGGTTGCAGTAGTATTACGTATGTACTGATCCTTATGAGTCTTATGAAAGGAAGGCATGGCATGTCGATCAAACAATCTCGACCCTCTGAGACTACGCACATTTTAAGTGCTCATCATCGCAGACTCGATTTATTGCGACTCTCCATGGTGTTTTTCGCTCTCGTGGACGTCGCTGCGCATCTTTATGCCAGTCCCGGATCAAGTCCCATTGTGTCATATTGGATCGATGTAGAGACCGCAACATACGGCATCATCGGTGTGGTTTACCTATTAGGCCTGCGGCGTTACTACCTCTTACCGATCCTATTTACCGCGTATAATATGACCATGTATTTTCTATCCGGCTTGGTGTCATTGCCCTTTGGCATTAACCCCACACCGTTGGTGGGCCACGTGCAATTTGGGCTCTATTCTTTTGGACGGGGGATGTCCTTAGCGGCGTGGGTCTATCTATTGGTAGTTGGTATCATTATGCTAAAAAAGGATCCAGGGTCCAAACTCAATGCACTACTCGATTAGGGCATGGTAGACTGAGCCACACAGCAAGCCCACCATGGTTACAATGCTAGGTAAGCGTAAGGCCTCGATTTTTGTTAGCATCTTCCGTGTCATTTTCGGTGCTTTAAGATCGATTCGGCCAGAGCCATTCCCGAGTCCATTCCGAATGTCCCCAAAAGTAGCAAGATACCGCCGTCTCGAGGGAGATGCGCACAGCCTGCCCGAATCGCTTGCGGTAACTCTTGATATGCTCGGATGGAGAGATTTCTGGCACGTGCTTGATCGCGGAAAGCCTGCATTTCTTCCTTCCGTACTCGATGGTCAATGGTGAGTGATCGGATATAGGTTTCGCTGGATGTCACGATGACAGGAGCATAATGTAGCGTGTCGTTCCAGTCTGCTAAAACGTTGGCGATGTCGCGGTTCACTTCATCACCACGATTACCGCGAATCGCCGTGATGACCACCAGAGGCCGGTTCAGTGTTTGCATTGTTTGCATGACGGCGTCATAGCTGGCGCGATTCATGGCGACATCGGACACAATCATATAAGGGCCAATAGACCGACTCTGCAATCGTCGCGGCGGAGGAGCAAATTCGGCCAGGGCTTGCTGCGCTATGGCCGGTTGGCAGCCAAACTCGGAGGCGACGGCCAGTGCAATGAGAGCGTTCACGACGTTGTGAAGGCCCGGCACAGGCAAATGAATCCTCCCTTGATTTTGGGCGTTTTGCATCCAGGTCCATTGCGAAAAATTTCTGCCTAGGGTGAGTTCTGCGGCTGAGGTCTCGGAATTCGTATAAAGTCCCACATAAGAATGCCGGATAGTGCTCGGAATGTTTAGCGCAGCTAGGGTTTCGTCATCGCGGTTCAAGATGGCAATGCCATTGGGCTTGAGGTGCGTCAAAAGGGAGGCCTTTGCCGCCACGTAGGCGGGAAAGGTTTTGTGAAAGTCAAGATGGTCCGGCGTGATATTCGTGAAGGCGACCGAATCGAACCACAGGCCATTGACCCGGCCTAATTGAAGTGCGTGCGAAGAGACCTCGATCACCACATCCTCTACGCCAGCATCAGCGACTTCGCGCAGAAAGCGGTGAAGTTGTGGGGCCTCAGGTGTTGTCATGGAGGGGCGAAAGGGATGGGCAATCCCTGTGACTTCATTAGTGGTCCAAAAGGCGGTCTTTTTCCCCATCTTCTGTAATAGCCCTGCCAACATGTAGGCGGTGGTGGTTTTTCCGTTGGTTCCGGTAATGGCGTGTAATCGTAGGTTTTGAGCTGGATGGTGGTAGAGGCGGGCGGCAATCTCACCCAAAATGTCTCGCGCATCTTTAACGAGAATGACAGGGACGTGGGACGTCGATGCATATCCGGAACCATCGTCGGTCAAGATGGCCGAGGCTCCTCGAGCGATGGCATCATCGACAAACAGCAGGCCATCCGTATTAAATCCTTTGAGAGCGACAAACATCGTATGCGGTGAAGCGTGTCGAGAATCGATCACGATGTCGTGAATCAGCATGGACTCCTCTTCGGGTAAGAGTCCGGTGTATTCGATATCTTGGAGAAGATCGATTATTGCGATTGCCATAGGACCACCTTCATGTCAGTCGGTATGAGGTATCTTACGGTGCGAGATTACAAGATGTGAGGCGAATATGTGGGGCTACCCTAAAAGTCCATGGAGACGCGTGGCCTCTGGTCTACCTTGGTGAACCGCGCACCGCGTGGTGATTAGTTGGGGGTATAACGCACTTTTCGGGAAAGATTTTGGTGTGTTGACGGTGGATTTCTTGCTATTTACGATCAAAAGCCCAATACTATCCTGCAAATTGTCTTGGAGGCGGTGGCACTGAACATTGGAATGATCCGAGAGGCCTCAGACGAGGCCATGGTGGCATTGACACCGAGTGGTGTGAAGCGGCTTCTCGCCATGGGGATAGAGGCTACCGTGGAATCTCAAGCAGGATTGCAGGCGGGCTTTACGGATGAGGAATACCGGTCGGCTGGTGCCAAGGTCTTGGCACCAGCAAGGGAGATACTGGCTATGAGCGACATCGTGGTGACGGTGAATGGGATTCATGGTCTTGATGATTGGAAAAGTGCACGGCCGGGGACTCTCCTAATTGGACTTTTAAAGCCATTAACGGCAGACATTGAGATGATGTCGCAAATCGCCCAATGGGGCATTACAGCGATCAGTCTCGATGCTCTGCCCCGTATTAGTCGCGCCCAGAGCATGGACGTGCTTTCAGCGTTGAGTACGGTGATGGGGTATCGGGCGGTCATTATCGCAGCAGAACGACTACGGAAATTTTTCCCGCTGTTGATGACGGCGGCGGGCACGATCCCGCCGTCGCGCGTGCTCGTGCTGGGGGCGGGAGTGGCCGGATTGCAGGCGATTGCGACCGCCCGTCGCCTCGGGGCGGTCGTCGAAGCGTTCGATACTCGCCCTGAAGTGAAAGAGCAGGTCGAAAGTTTGGGGGCGCAATTTTTAACCATTGACGTTCACAGTGAGCACACCGTGGACGGATATGCGACCGGATTACAGGAACAGGAAGGTACCGCTGAACAAGAAAGACTATTTGAGCCCGTTCAGCGGGCTGATGCTGTCATTACGACCGCGCAAATTCCAGGATCGCGCGCTCCATTGTTAATTACCAACGACATGATTCGACGTATGAAGCCTGGTTCAGTAATCGTCGACATAGCTGCGGAGACAGGCGGCAACACCGAGGCCACGGTCATGGGAAGGGAAGTTGAATTTGGGGGGGTTCGGATTGTGGGGACCTATAAATTAGCGTCCGAAATCCCCTCCGACGCCAGTCAGTTGTATTCGCGGAATTTGACAACCTTTCTGCAATACTTGCAAGAAGTTCCTTTAAGTTGGACGGGTGATCATCAACTGCAGATATCTCTTGCGGACCAGTTGTTGGAGAGGATGGTCATCATCCACCAAGGTCAGGTATTACATCAGGAACTGAAGAGGCGCATCGACGAGGGAGGGACGAACCGTGTCAGAAATCGCTGAACTGTATATTTTTGTTATGGCCGTACTGATTGGTCTTCAAGTGATCGCCAAGGTTCCTTCGATTTTGCATACGCCGCTGATGTCGGCGACCAATGCGATTCATGGCATCATTTTAATTGGTGCATTAGCGTTAGCGTTTTCGTTGCGTGGGGGCCCCGCTTTTGTCATTGCCTTAGTGGCCGTATTTTTTTCCACCATTAACATGGTGGGCGGATTTGTGGTGACCGACCGGATCTTGGGACTCTTCCGCAATCATCGAGAGGCGGGAGACACCAAATGACCATAGTGCAACAAATACTTTTCATGATCTCAGCGACACTATTTGTTATCGGCGTTCGGCTTTTAGGGGCCCCGGCTTCGGCTCGTCGCGGGAACACCGTTTTGATGGCTGGGATGGGGGTCGCACTCTTAAGTACCCTCTTATTTGTCCCACATTTTTCCCATGTCATCTGGATTGGTGCGGTGGTGATTCTGGGAAGTATTATCGGCGTTTTTTCGGCACGTCAAGTGAGAATGACCGCTATGCCACAAATGGTAGCCATATTTAATGGGCTGGGGGGAGGAGCGGCGGCGTTAGTGGCCGCCGGTGGAATCATGGGTGCGACCGGGTTGGGGGACTGGTTGGCGCGACTGACCATGATTCTTGGCAGCATCAGTTTTGGCGGTAGCATTGTCGCATTTTTGAAGCTCCAAGAATGGATTCACGTGCCATTTTCGGTCAATCGCTTGGTTCGAGGTGTTGGGCTCCTAGTGCTTGCGGTCACCATTGTTTATGGGCTATGGTTGGGATCTCATGGCTATCAGGCATCATATAGCTTGGTGCTTTTGCAAATGGTACTGGCAGCACTTTCGGGCGCTCTTTTAACGTTGCCGATTGGCGGCGCCGACATGCCCGTCATCATCGCTTTGTTGAACGGGCTAACGGGCCTCTCCGCGGCGGCTACGGGATTTGTCTTGGTGAATCCTCTGCTCATTATTGCCGGCACGTTGGTGGGCGCGTCAGGCACGATTTTGACCCAGCAGATGAGTCGTGCGATGCACCGTTCCATTGGGAACGTGATTTGGGGAGGGGGTACGGTTTCGGGCGGCGCTACGCACCCCGAATCAGGAGGTGTTGTGCAACAAATTACCGCAGAAGATGCCGCGATGCTGTTGCGCTATTCTAAGCGGGTGGTGATTGTGCCGGGCTATGGCTTGGCTGTGGCACGGGCCCAACTCGAAGTGAAGCAAATGAGTGACCTCTTAGAGAATTCAGGCGTGGATGTACTCTATGGCATCCATCCTGTTGCGGGCAGAATGCCGGGGCATATGAATGTGCTGCTGGCGGAAGCTGATATTTCCTATGATAAGTTATGGGAGATGGAGCGGATTAATCCGCGATTCAAAGAGGTGGACGTGGTAGTGGTCATCGGTGCCAATGATGTCACCAATCCTGCAGCTCGGACCGAGGCCGGAAGTCCGCTTTATGGGATGCCAATTTTGAATGTGGACGACGCGACGCATGTCATTGTCTTGAAACGCTCGATGGGGCGTGGATTTGCCGGAGTGGATAATCCGCTCTATGTCGATCCTAAGACACGAATGTTATTTGGCGATGCTAAACAATCGCTGAGCCTATTGGTCCGGGAACTGGAGACCGCGGGCTAATGAGGCTAGTCCAGGAAAGCCCGCTGGGGAAGGCCGCGGAGAGGAGCGTCATCACGGTGGTTGGCGTTCAAAGCTGTTGCTGCTTCTGCTCGCAGGGCCAATGCGGGGCTTTAGCGACATTCTCAGCTCACATGAGAGATTACGCATCCGTCTTGCATTTCTCTGGTTGTCTTGATAGAATAGTGCGTAATGTTTTAGTGAGCGGAAGAAGGTGATTGCATGCAGGCGGACATACATCCTTCCTATTTTCGAACCACGGTGACGTGTTCTTGTGGCGCCGTCTACCACATTGGATCGACTCGCGAAAACCTGAAAGTGGAAATTTGTGGGCAATGTCACCCGTTGTATACGGGGCAACAGCGCATCATTGACACTGGTGGTCGTGTGGAACGGTTCAAGAAGCGTTACGGGATGAAATAGGACGAGAAACAGAGCCTGCGGCTCTGTTTTTTGTTTCTTATGAATTCGCGGAACGGAGGATTGGCAGTCGAACGATGGATGATATGATGCAAAGCCGTTTAATAGCGGCCGAAAAGCGATATGAGGAATTGCAAGAGGAAATGGCGAATCCCAAGGTGCTCTCAAATCCCGACTTAGCTCGTCGCTATGGTCAGGAGTATGCCGAATGGGAAGAAATTGTCGGTTGCTATCACCGATATTTGACCACCATTGAGGAGAGAGAGACCGCTCGGGAATTGGCACGCGAGGAAGATCCTGAAACACGAGAATGGGCGATGTCAGAAATGGAACGGCTTCGCACTGAAAGTGAAGCTCTTGAACAGCAGTTGGCACGCCTTCTGACTCCCTCAGATCCTAACGATGACAAAAATGTTATCGTGGAGATTAGAGGAGGCGCTGGTGGTGAAGAAGCCGCCCTGTTTGCTGCAACGCTCTATCGCATGTACATGCGTTTTGCTGAGCGCTATGGCTGGAAGACAGAGCTTTTATCCTCCAATCCCACCGATATTGGCGGCTATAAAGAAATTATTTTTATGATTGAGGGACGGGGCGCCTATAGTCGCCTCAAATACGAAAGTGGGGTTCATCGCGTGCAGCGGGTGCCCCAGACAGAAGCACAAGGACGCATTCATACCTCGACCGTGACGGTGGCGGTATTGCCGGAAGCGGAAGAAACCGATTTAGTGATTGCGAATGAGGACTTGCGGATTGATACCATGCGTGCTTCGGGTGCAGGGGGGCAGCATGTGAATAAGACGGAATCCGCTGTGCGGATGACGCATTTGCCCACAGGGATTGTGGTGTATTGTCAAGATGAAAAGTCGCAGCTAAAAAATCGTGAAAAGGCGATGCGTGTACTACGGGCTCGACTGAGCGACTTGTATGCTTCCGAAGCGCATGATGCGGAACAAGCAGAACGCCGCTCACAGGTGGGGACGGGCGATCGTTCAGAGCGCATACGCACCTATAACTTTCCTCAAGGACGGATTACCGATCATCGTGTAGGGCTTACGCTATATCGCATTGAGGCGGTGCTGGACGGCGATCTGGATGAAGTGATTGATGCCCTCATCGCACGCGATGAGGAAGAACGGCTCAACGAGGGGTAAGGGATGGAGTGGCGAGAACTATTGAGGTCCGCCTCACACCAACTGCGTGCCGTCGGGATTGAAGATGCCTACCGGGAATCTGCATATTTGTGGCAGGCTGCTTCAGGGCGCAGCCTAGAAGAATGGATTATCCATGAGACGCCGGTGACAGAAGAAATCCAAAAGCGGTTTTTGGCGTTTGTGCACAGGCGCGTCCAACGTGAGCCAGTTGCTTACATTACTGGTGTCAAGGAGTTTTATGGGCTGTCCATCGTAGTGACCCCAGATGTCTTGATCCCCCGGCCAGAAACCGAGCTGATGGTTGACGCAATCTTAGAGGGGGTCCAGAATCCCCGTGTTCATCTGGTTGATGTGGGCACCGGTTCGGGAGCGATTGCGTTAGCACTAAAGTATGCGCGCCCGTTGTGGGACATTCAGGGAGTAGATGTGAGTGAGGCGGCGCTTCGCGTCGCACGGGAAAACTGCGAGCGACTACAGCTTGAGGTGAACTTTCTTCGCTCTCATCTTCTTTTAGAAGTGCCTCGAAGGCAAGATGTGATTGTAGCCAATCTGCCCTATATAGACCATCAATGGCAGGAGGCATCCCCAGAACTCGGCTATGAGCCGGACCTCGCACTTTATGCGGCGGAGGGAGGACTTTCCACGATTCGTCAGCTGATTTACCTTGCCCCCGGTTGGCTGAATCCCTCTGGAAGGATATTCTTAGAATGTGGGGCAGAGCAAGGGCAGGATGTCGCTTCCTACCTCGCTGATAGCGGATTTCATCACATCAAGGTCCTTCAAGATTATGCAGGCCATGATCGCATCGTCATCGGGAGACGGAGATAGGAGGTTCTTATGGCAGAGTATATTGATGCGCAAGAATTGGTAAAGAGATTGGGGAGCGAGACGCCGCCTCTTCTCATTGACGTGCGCATTGGCCAAATTGGACAAATTCCTGGAGCGACTCATATTCCGATTTTGGACTTAGAAGATCGTCCTGAACCCGTCCAGCCAGATCGAGACGTGGTCGTGTTTTGTCAATTTGGTAAGGGCGCTAGCGAATATGCGGCCGAAGTGTTAGAAGAACAGGGATGGACGCGGGTCTATAAACTTCGGGGCGGCATGGATGGTTGGGTACAGTATATGGCCAGTCTGAAATAGGACGATCCCACCGTATAATCCCCTAGATGGGGGCGTGTAGAGATGACGGGACCGCAATGGATCGCGCTTATGGCATTAGTGGCCTTGTATGTTTTGCTACTAGGGGATTGGTTTCATCGCGCATGGGTAGCTCTAGGGCTTGCTCTGGCATTGATTGTGAGTCGAACCATCACTCCGCAGATGGCCTTTCACAGCATTGACTGGAATACCATGTTTCTTTTGGGCGGCATGATGATCTTTGTGGCATATCTCGGGGAAGCGGGATTATTTCATCTGTTGGGCCAACAGGCGAAGGCCAGGTCGCGTGGCAATCCTTGGCGGTTGTTGTGGATTTTTTATGTTATCACCGCCATTGTCTCAGCGTTTTTAGATAATGTGACCACCATTTTGCTGCTATCTCCGATCTTAATCGAGGCGGCCGAGGAATTTGGCATTGATCCCGTGCCGCTTTTGATGGTTGAAGTAATGGCTTCTAACCTCGGGGGGATGGCCACATTAATTGGAGACCCGCCTAATATTTTAATTGGTACGGCTGCGCACCTGACATTTGCCACCTTCGTTCGCTTGTTGGGTCCAGCAGCGGTAGCGATTTTAATATTGCTGGCGATTTTGCTTCCCAGAATTGTGGCCATTCGCCGCATTCCGCGTCCTTCAAAGGCTAAGCCTCGACCATCGCTTGATCCGCGGGCAGAAAGGAAGTTGCATGGTCTGCTGGTAATTATGGTCGCCATGCTTTTGGCGTTTGTGGGCCAGAACTTTCTTCACTTGCAGGTAGGGATGATTGCCTTGGGCGGGGCGCTTTTGGCGACTATTTACACGGGAGGACTTAAGGGGCGCTGGTGGACTCATCTCGATTATGGCACTCTGGGTTTTTTTGCAGGGGTATTTATCCTTGTGGGAGCATTAGAAACCACCGGCTTTATTCATTACGGGGTGAACCTCTTGACCACGCCTTTTTTGGGAGAATGGTTGCCGCTGGTATTATTTCTTGGCACGGCGATTTTCTCCGCGCTTTTGGACAATGTACCTTTAGTGGCGGCTTTAATTCCGGTGCTGGCCGCCATATTAGATCGACATCCTCACTATGGAGTACAATTATGGGTAGCGATTGCGCTGGGTGCTGCCCTAGGGGGGAACGCCACGGTCATTGGGGCATCGGCGAATGTTGTCGCGCAAGGCATTGCGATTGAGCATGGATATTCGCTCAGCTTTAGGCAGTATGCGCGGTTTGGTCTTAAAGTGGCTGCGGTGACCACTCTTTTGGGCGCGGCCTACCTTATGATTCGATTTTGAGGAGGCGCCTATGGAGACTAAGATTTTAACCACTCATGAAATATCGCCTGCCATTCGCGCCCTAAAGGCGGGAGAATTGGTTGCCTTTCCCACGGAGACAGTTTACGGACTCGGTGCTGATGGTCTAAGCCAAGCGGCGTCAGAAAAGATTTTTTATGCCAAGGGAAGACCAGCCGATAATCCGCTGATTTTGCATGTGGGTGGCCATGATGACCTGTTGCCACTAGTTGCAGGTCCCTTGCCAGCGGCTGCGGAAAAGCTCATCGACGCTTTTTGGCCCGGCCCGCTGACGGTGGTCGTTCCAGCGCGACCGGAAATCCCTCAAGCGGTGCGCGCTGGGCTGAATACGGTCGCTGTGCGCTCCCCGAGCCATCCGGTCGCACGGGCACTCATCGCGGGTCTGGGACATCCGATTGCGGCGCCGAGCGCTAATGTCAGCGGTCGTCCGAGCCCTACGACGGCGGCCGCGGTATGGGAAGACTTAAAGGGGCGCATTGCCTATATTATTGATGGGGGAGCATCTGAGGTCGGGGTGGAGTCCCTGGTGATTGATTGTACGACCGTGCCGCCTACCATCTTGAGGCCGGGGGGACTGGATGTGGCGTTGGTGGAGGGCATCGTGGGGCAGGTCCAACAACCAAGTGGCGATGGTCCTATTCGCGCACCAGGGATGAAGTATCGCCATTATGCACCCAATGCGCCAGTCATATGGATCGATACGCTGGATGAGGCCGCGGCGGCAGAAAAAATCGCTGAGCTTCAAAGAGGGTATGGGACCGTGGCGGTGCTGTGCCGAGACAATATCCCAGTGGATCGCGATGTCCGGTGTATGAGGTTGGGAACTGACGACACGTCGGCGGCACATCAGTTGTTTCATGCGCTACGTACTTTGGACAGTCACCATCCGGATGCTCTGGTGGTGGTTTGGGGAGAATCTCAGGGGCTTGGACTCGCGGTGCGAAATCGTTTATCCAAGGCTGCCAGTGAACGGGTGGTCTTATGAGCGAACCTCAGATATTATTTGTGTGTACCGGTAATACTTGTCGTAGCGCTATGGCGGAAGCCCTCTGGCGGACTATGGGACATAATCGGGGGAGTTCCGCTGGGGTGTCCGCTTGGTCAGGGCAGGAACCGTCTCGCTATGCGATTGAGGCGGTGAAGCTGTGGGAAGCCGATTTAACCAGTCATCGGGCACGAGATTTGGATGAGGTGAAGGACTCACCGGATCTCATTGTGACCATGACCCATTCACAGGCTCGAGCGGTTGTGGTGCGTCGTCCAGAATGGGAGAGTAAGACCTTTCAATTGCATGACCTGGTTGGGGAGCACGGCGAAATTCGTGATCCCATTGGCCAAAAATTAGAACAGTATGTCTTGGTTGCCCGGGAAATCCATCGGTTACTAGAAAAGCTTCATCATGAGATGGCTCAGGACCCAATGAAGAAGTAGTATGGTGGAAAGACGCGAAGATTGTGGTGAGGGTGGTACCAATGAGGAGACCTCTTTTAGATGCCATACTAACGATTGAAGGAGAATTGTCATGCGAATAGCAGTGGGAGCAGATCATGCCGGCTTTGTATTAAAGGAACCGTTGGTGAATTTCCTCATCGAGCGCGGATGGGACGTAGAAGACTTTGGAACGTTCAGTGAAGACTCAGTGGACTACCCTGACTATGCTCTCAAAGTCGCCGAAGCGGTCGCGCGCGGCGATGTAGAACGAGGATTACTGTTATGTGCCAGCGGACAAGGAATGTGCATGACCGCCAACAAGATCCCTGAGGTGCGTGCAGCGCTCGCCCTCGATGTGGTCTCCGCACGACTTGCGCGTGAACATAACGATGCTAATGTGCTTACTATGGGAGCAAGGCTGGTTGCGGCACCTTTGGCGCAGGAAATCTTGGTAACATTTCTATCGACAGATTTTGCCGGCGGACGCCACGCGCGGCGTATTGAAAAAATTGAGTCGATTGAAAGAAAAGAACCAGGTCTATAAGACACTTGGGGTACTAAGAGCCGAGGGATGTGTCCGAGATGATTTTGGTTGATCACCCGTTGGTACGGGTCCATATTAGTCTGATTCGCGACAAAGAGACGCCGGTTGACTTATTTCGCACCTATCTTACCGCCATTGCTCGACTGATGGCGTATCCGGTTTTGTCTGACCTGGACACGGACACTATCAGTGTTGACACGCCGATGGCAAGGGCCAAGGCCGAAAAATTGCTGCGAGCTCCTATTTTGGTGCCTGTCCTGCGGGCGGGGTTAGGCTTGGTGGAAGGATTTCGTGACGTCATTCCGGGTGCGGTGGTCTCGCATTTAGGGATGTATCGTGACCATAAGACCCTGCAGCCCGTTCGCTATTATTCTAATTTCCCCACTCGACAAAAGACGCATCCCTTTATCTTGCTCGATCCCATGCTGGCGACGGGGGGATCGGCAATTGATGCCTTGGACTATCTTAAAGAGGAAGGGGCGCAGAATATTCGTCTGGTCAGTGTCATTGCCGCTCCCGAAGGGGTTACGCGTGTCGAAGCAAAACATCCTGACGTGTTGATTTATACTGCAGCTCTTGACGAACGGTTGGATGAGCGGGGATATATCATCCCCGGTCTGGGAGACGCTGGCGATCGTCAGTTCGGCACCTTGTCCTGAGCCGTATCCCTTGACTTGAGTGCCGTCGATCGGTATACTTACTCCTCGGTGAAGGGTGGGATAACTGTGCCCACCTGACTGCGAGAGAAGCCGTTTTGCCCCGAATTCCGCCGACATTTGTCCTTGATATACGTGCATTCGTCAAAATCGGCGACAAAGGGTAGTATTGCACCGAAAGAGGTGGCTCCAAGGTGGGAGAACCCAGTAACCGTAATGGTTCCGCCTCCCGCGGAGTGGGCGTGGCGGCGGCACTGGCAACTCAACTCATTCTATCTATTTTGGTAGGGTTTTTGTTGGGTCATTGGCTAGATGGCCTCTTGCATACGACGCCGTGGTTAACTATTGCGGGGGTCTTGGTGGGGATTGTTGCAGGATTTTGGGGACTTTTTCACCTCTCAAGGATGTTGTTAAAGTGAAAGAATTCCAGAACCTGTGGAAACGCGCGGCAGTTTTCTCAATTGTGCTGGGCCTGGCTTTGGTGGGTGCAGCAGCCATAACAAGGTCTTATGTGTTATGGGGATTTGCCGCAGGAATTCTCCCAGGAGAAATAGATCTAGTAGGCTTGGGTTTGCGTATGCCTTTGTGGGCCCGACTAAATCCCCGCGCAGCCGTCATGGGTATAAACTTTCGACTCGTGTCGCGCTTGGTGGTGTTGGGGGTTTATTTCTATGTGTTAAAGCGGTATACCGATGTCAATCTTTATGCGGCCTTGGCGGGGGTTTTTGTTCCACATGTAGTTTACCTTGTGTGGGCGGCCCTTCATAGCAAGGGCAAGGGGGTGAACGGATGAACTTTTCCTTGACAGCGTTTCAATGGCCCCCGTTTATTACGGGACTCATTACTATTGCCGTAGTGTTGGCGTTTGGCCTTTTGGCAGTGAATCGTGTGACGGCGGGTGTTCCATCAGGAGCTCAAAACATGATGGAGACTGCCATCGAGACCTTCCAAGGCCTAGTCGGACAGATGGCTCCTGAGGAATTGGCCCCGAACCTTTCTCTTCTCGCACTCACGTTGTTCCTGATGCTGGTGGTTGCCAATATTTTAGGTCTCTTGCCACTGCCTGGAATTGGCGGCGGTTGGTTCCATTCGCCAACAGCCTACTTAAGTATTCCAGCAGGATTAGCCGGTGCGATGTTTCTTCTCATACAGTGGGCGGGAATTAAGTACAAAGGATTCGGTGGATGGGTTTATGGATGGGTGTGGAAGCCATTTCCTGTCGTGGGATTGGTGATTAACGCGCTCGAGCAGTTAGTAATGCCGGTCAGTTTGGCTTTCCGACTGTTTGGCAACATTTTGGCTGGAGAGCTAGTCCTACGAATGACCACGCATTTACCTCACGGGATTGGTGGGGTTTTGACCACGTTTCTGATTGGAACGCTGTGGTTAGTCTTTAGTGTGGTGATCTCACTAATTCAGGCGTTAATTTTCACCATTCTGACAGTGGCCTATATGAGTATTCAAGCAAGCAAAGATCACTAAGGTCATTGGGCATGGAGTGGAAAAGGTTCTCAGCATCACTACGGACGAGTGAGGATGACTAAGGAGGAATTGACAAAGTGTTTACCCATAAAGAAATTTTGCTGTTCATCGGTGCATTGGCTGCAGCAGGTGGGGCTATCGGTGCCGGTATTGGAAACGGTTTGGTCATGGGGCGGATGGTGGAAGGCGTGGGTCGCCAGCCAGAAGCCATTGGTAGGTTATTGACGTTGTCGTTGGTGGGAGTCGCGTTGGTTGAAGCGTGGCCAGTAATTACCTTCGTGTTATTTGTATTTACCAAGATCGGTTAGCCGAAACGGTTTTAGGGAAGGAGTATTGACGTGTCTAGCACTTCACTGACGTTCGGCAATATGCTTGCAGCGGTAGCGCAATGGGTTCTGTTATTGATATTGCTACGCCTGTATGTATATAAGCCGCTCTTGGCTGCCATGCAAAAGCGCCGCGACACCATAGCGAAACAGATTAACGATGCGCAAGGACTTCAGACAGAAGCCGAACAGCTTCGTCAAGAAGCCAAAACGCTCGTGAGTCAGGCTCGGGATGAAGCTAAACAGATTCTTGCCAATGCGCAACGGGAATCCGATGAACAGGCGAAGAAAATTGTTGAGCAAGCGCAACGCGAGGCTAGTTATCGACAAAAGGCAGCCCTGGAAGAAATTGCCCATGAGCGTGACCAAGCGCTCGCTTCCATTCGCCATCAAGTAGCGGATTTGGTGGTCTTTGCCGCAGGGAAGGTCATGGAGCGCAACCTGACCGCAGACGACCAACATCGATATCTTGATGAGGTTTTGAAGGATGCAGGGCAACTACAATGAACAAAGAAGTGATCGCTCGGCCCTATGCACAGGCGCTCTTTCAAATAACGCAGGGTCACAGTAACGAAGCGGAGATTGCCGAAGATCTTGGCCGCGTGCTGGGTATTTGGGAAGGCGACAAGGAATTTAGTGAGTTCATTCGTCGCCCTGAAATTTCTCGACAAGTCAAACACGATGCCGTGAATCGGATATTCCAGGATTGTCACGCGGTGACGCGCCACCTCTTGGGTGTAGTGATTGATAAGCAACGTGAAGATGTACTTGCCACCATTTATGAAGAATACCGGAATCTCTGGGACAGCTATCGCGGCATCATGCATGCTGAGGTCACCACCAAGGATGAGCTTTCAGAGGAGCAACAGAAAAGTTTGGCGGATGCACTGAGCCGTGCTACAGGGCAGGTAGTCCAGCTGACGCTGAAAGAGGATCCGGGCATATTGGCCGGCGTGGTCGTACGTATTGGTGATCGGGTACTGGATGGAAGCTTGGCACGCAGGTTGGCCATTTTAGGCGAAAGGCTGCGCCAGGGAGACGGGGGAGGTAGTGTCGTTGAGCATTAGACCTGACGAAATCAGTGCCATTTTAAAGCAAGAGATTGAGCAATATGGGATTACCACGGAACTATCGGAGGCCGGTGTTGTCCTGACGGTAGGAGATGGGATTTCTCGTATCTATGGGCTTGCCGACTGTATGGCCGGTGAACTGTTAGAGTTTGATAACGGCGTGTTCGGTATGGCACTGAACCTAGAACAAGATAATGTCGGCTGTGTGATTCTGGGCGACGATATCGGCATTAAAGAAGGAGATAGAGTCCGCCGCACTGGACGAGTCGTCGAGGTTCCCGCCGGCGAAGCGCTCATTGGTCGTGTGGTGAGTGCGCTTGGACTGCCTATGGACGGCAAAGGGCCAATCGACACCAGCACGCGTCGGCCGGTGGAATACCCTGCCCCGGGGATTATTGACCGTCAAAAAGTGAATACGCCACTGCAAACAGGAATCAAGGCGGTAGACGCCATGATTCCTATCGGTCGGGGTCAGCGCGAACTCATTATTGGTGATCGCCAAACAGGAAAGACGGCGCTTGCGATTGATACCATCTTGAACCAAAAAGGCCAAGATGTCATTTGTATTTATGTCGGCATCGGACAAAAAGAGTCCACTATTGCTGGTCTTGTCCGGACCCTAGAAGAGCACGGCGCTATGGAGTACAGCATCATCGTCTCGGCGTCGGCGGCTGAACCCGCTCCACTGCAGTATCTGGCGCCTTATGCTGGATGTGCGATGGGTGAGGAGTTCCGTGACCAAGGTAAAGATGTTCTCATTGTATACGATGATCTATCCAAACATGCCGTCGCCTATCGAGCTATGTCCCTGTTGCTGCGTCGCCCGCCGGGCCGCGAAGCATACCCCGGTGATGTGTTTTATCTCCACTCTCGTCTCTTGGAGCGGGCTGCCCGGATGAGTGATGCCAAGGGTGGTGGGAGTCTTACCGCGTTGCCGATCATTGAAACCTTAGCGGGAGATATTTCTGCCTATATTCCCACCAACGTGATTTCCATCACCGACGGACAGATCTTTTTAGAAAGCGACCTATTTTTCTCAGGCGTCCGTCCTGCTGTTAACGTCGGATCCTCGGTCTCTCGAGTTGGTGGTGACGCTCAGATTAGGGCGATGCGCCAGGTAGCGGGAGGAATGCGTCTTGACCTGGCCCAGTACCGCGAGCTCGCGGCATTTTCTCAGTTCGGATCCGATTTAGATAAGGCGACCCAAGCCCGTTTGGGCCGGGGAGCACGAACGGTAGAACTGCTAAAGCAGTCCCAATACCAGCCCATGCCTGTCGAAGAACAAGTCGTGGTCATTTATGCGGTGACTAAGGGATTTGTGGATGACTTGCCAGTGGAAAGTGTTCGAGGCTTTGAACGTGGATTGGTACGGTATATGAAAGACAAGCGTGGGGAGCTCTTGGAATCGATTAGGACGCAACGCGCATTGTCTGACGATATGATGCGAGAGCTGGCTGAAGCGATCGAGGACTATAAGAAGACGGCGGTGTTTTAAATGGCGGGCGGATTACAGGACCTCCGGCGGCGGATTCGGAGTGTACAAAATACACAACAAATCACGCGTGCAATGAAACTTGTGGCGGGCGCGAAATTGCGCCGTGCTGAAGAGCGCGCGCGTCAGTCCCGCGAGTATTTCAACGAAATTCGCGCTGTGACGTCTCGCGCCGTGTGGCGCGGCGGAAAAAATCACCCACTCCTGGAAACGCGCCCTGAAAACAAGGTGGCCTTTGTTGTGGTCACCTCCGATCGAGGATTGGCTGGCCCTTACAATACGAACGTGCTGCGCCGAGCATCCATTGTATTGCGCGAAGCACCAGCAAAAGAAAAGCAGGTTTTTGCGGTGGGCCGTAAAGGGCGTGACTTCTTTCGCTACCGCAACATCGTGATTGGCGAGGAATTTGTCGGCTTGGGCGACGATCCGAGTTACCGTCAAGCGCGTGCCATTGCCGATGTGATTATCGCCCGCTACCTGAACGAAGAGGTGGATGCCGTATATCTAACCTATACGGAATATCATAACGCGATGTCACAAGAGCCCAAAACAATTCGACTACTGCCCGTGGAGGCTCCTCCTCTCGCAACGCGCGAGGATAAAGGGGTGGAAATGGGCTATGTGTTCGAGCCTGACCCTCGGGAGGTCTTTGAGGACTTACTGCCCCGGTATGTTGAAATGTTGATTTTTGGGGCACTCCTCGAATCCAAGGCGTCAGAGCAGGGGGCCCGTATGACGGCGATGGATAGTGCCAGTAAGAATGCGGACGAATTGATTCGTCGAATGATTTTGTTGCGCAACCGATTGCGTCAAGCGGCTATCACACGAGAAATTGCTGAACTTGTCGGCGGCGCCGAAGCGTTGAAATAGGAGGGTGTTCGGGTGGCTGAAAATGAAGGAAAAGTCGTACAGGTCCTCGGGCCTGTTATAGAAGTCGAGTTTCCGGCAGGAAAGTTGCCGCGGATATATAATGCCTTGCGCATTGTGTCCGATGATCGATCCGCACCAGGAGATGGCCCGGAGAGTAGTATCACGGCAACCAAAATTGATATTGCGCTCGAAGTGATTCACCATCTGGGAGATAACCGGGTGAGTTGTATTGCTATGGCCTCGACCGATGGTGTCGTGCGTGGGATGCGTGTCATTGACGAGGGTGGACCGATTGAGGTTCCGGTCGGTGAAAAGACTTTAGGGCGGATGTTTAATGTCTTAGGTAAGCCCATTGACGGCAAAGGCGCAACCGATGCGGAAGAGAAGATGCCCATTCACCGTAATCCTCCTGAGTTCACGGAGTTAGCCGTAGCGACCGAGATTTTTGAAACCGGACTCAAGGTGGTGGATTTGCTAGCACCGTATCCCAAGGGCGGGAAAGTGGGCCTTTTTGGTGGTGCCGGGGTTGGTAAAACGGTACTCATCATGGAGCTTATCCACAACATTGCCAAAGAGCACGGCGGGTATTCGGTGTTTGCTGGTGTAGGGGAGCGCACTCGAGAAGGTAACGACCTCTATCAGGAAATGATGGAGTCCGGGGTTATTGATAAAACCGCGTTGGTCTATGGACAGATGAACGAGCCTCCCGGCGTGCGCATGCGCGTGGCGTTATCCGGATTGACCATGGCAGAGTACTTTCGTGATGCTGAGAACCGCGATGTGCTGTTCTTCATTGACAACATTTTTCGCTTTGTCCAGGCTGGCTCGGAAGTCTCGGCCCTTTTAGGTCGGATGCCCTCCGCGGTAGGCTATCAGCCGGTACTGGCGACCGACGTGGGTCAGTTGCAAGAACGGATTACCTCGACGAAAAAGGGTTCGATTACCTCCATTCAGGCCGTTTACGTGCCCGCTGACGACTACACCGACCCAGCACCCGCTACCACCTTTGCGCACTTAGACGCGACAACCAACCTGGAACGTCGCATTTCTGATAAAGGAATTTTTCCTGCAGTGGATCCCCTAACATCCACATCACGTATTCTGGATCCGCAAATTGTGGGTGAAGAGCACTATCAGGTAGCCCGCGGTGTACAACAGGTATTGCAACGCTACAAAGACTTACAGGATATCATTGCCATCTTAGGGATGGATGAACTATCCGACGAGGATAAGTTAACGGTGTCCCGGGCTCGTAAGATTGAGCGCTTTCTGTCGCAGCCAATGTTTGTTGCCGAGCAGTTTACTGGATCCCCTGGGAAATATGTCCCCATTCAGGAAACGGTGCGCGGGTTCAAGGAAATCCTTGAAGGTAAGCATGATGAATTGCCGGAGCTAGCCTTTTACATGGTTGGATCGATGGATGAGGTACTGGCGAAGGCCAAGACCTTATAAGACGAACGGGGGGATTATATGGCCACCGCCTATCGATTTCGCGTGGTAACTCCCGAACGCGTGGTCTACGATGAGGATGTAGTCGAAATTATCGTCAGATCCACTGAAGGGGAAATCGGGATTCTAGCCCATCATATGCAGATCATCACTCCACTGGTTCCCCACATCATGGTGGCATATCACGATGACGGTCGCACCGAGGACATTGTGATCGGGGGAGGATTCTTGGAAGTTCAAGACAGTGAGACCATCATCTTAGCGGATTCTGCTGAGCGCGCCTCAGAGATTGACGTAGCACGGGCGGAACGTGCCCGCCAGCGCGCCGCAGAATATCTCAATACCGGGGCCGGACAATCGGCGGTCGATCTGGCTCGAGCTCAACGAGCACTGGCGCGAGCCGAAAATCGACTCAAGGCCACCGGGCGTGATCTTGGACAAGGCACATCGACAACCACCCACTAGGGGTCATTGATTGCTACAGATGCACACCAGAAGGGCCTCATTATGAGGCTCTTTCTTTCATCTGTGTATGAACCGGTATCTTGCGTGGAACAATTTGGTAGTACGTAACCATAGTTCTACGGAGGTTATTGCAATGCGGAATATTTGGTGGATTATCGGAATTGCCGGAGTGGTCTTGGTGGGGGCGAGAGCGGAAGCATCGGCGAGGGCGCCCTTGATGTCGGCATTTCATGCGACCGGCGCCCATGCGACCGGATACAGTATCAATGATTGGGTCGAACTGAGCGGGCCTATTCCAGATAGTTTGGACGCCACGGCCGCTAAGGTGGGCGATGCGCTGAAAATGACTGCGGCGGTCAGGAATACGATTGGGGTTGGCTATATTAAGGCGAAAGAGACTTTTACTGTCGCGGGCATTACCACCAACGTGATTGTCGAGCGGCTCTCGACGGGGGATATCTATCTGGTCATTGACCGAACGTCCCCGGAGGGTTTTGCCGGCCTATCGTCGACCGAAACCTTGTTCAACCATCTGCTCGCTTCTCATGGAACGGTGCATACCGACGTCAACCTCGAAGGTACGATAAGCCAACACCTTTCTCCTTTGGCGCAACAACGACTGATTAATACCGCCCTCGAACGTGTGGGGGCCACTACTGAAAATGGCATTCGGGCTCCCGGATATATTTCCGATGCGGGGAGATCCCCATTCATTGTCCAACATGATGAGCTTCAAGGACATCCATTGAATATTCAAATCGCGACCAGTTACAACCCTTTTATGCATAAAACGGAGGTATACGTGGGAAGCCCGCTTATTACCGTGACCTATTAGTTTGAATTACCAAAATCTGGGCAAACTGGAAATAGCCCCAATGGGGTAATTTCGCAGAGGAAGCGGGAATAACATGGCAAAACGTCGGACAACCCTTATGGGACTAGGTGCACTGGTCGGTCTGGTCGTGGTTGCCGGAGTGGCCGTTGTGGTGGTTAGACAACATCATCCACTGGCCGTTACGGCAAAAGTCACCAAACCATCGAAGTCGGCTACGCCCACAACTCGGACTTCTTCTCCTCTCGCCGGTGGTCCCACCTCGGCTCCACTCATGATGCCGGTGACGGGAAAGATTGCCAACGACTTTGGATGGCAGTATTCAGGGGCTTTGAACGAGTGGTATTACAACCCCGGCCTCACGATCGCAGCGAGCAAGGGGAACGCCGTTAATGCGGCTTGGGCGGGTGCCGTGACGCAGGTAACTAAGGAGCCACATATGGGACTCGCGGTCACGATCAATGATGGGGATGGCTTTGAAACCGTGTATGGGCATCTAGGAGAAGCCAGGGTACGCGTGGGGGACAGTGTACATCAGGGACAAGCCATAGGTACGGTGGGCGGCCCGAGCCTGTATAGCCGGGACTCGGCAGCGCACGTGGATTTTCAGGTCTATCATGATGCCGCCGCCACCAATCCCATGAACTACCTTCACCCCTCCTCTTAAGGAAAGAGAGCCAAGTAATGCCAGGGCCTGAGCCCTGGCATTTATTTTTTTTTGGGCCATATACTCTACCCGACGTCGGGGGGAGAAAGGGGCCGGAGAGGTGAAAGACCACATCTGGCAACGAGTAATGGATATTGGCAACTATATTCTCAAGAGCGGGGCAACCGTTCGGGATACCGCCAAGGTATTCGGCGTCTCCAAAAGTACTGTGCATAAGGATGTGACCGAACGACTGCCCAAAGTCAATGCGCATTTGGCAAATGAGGTAAAAAAGGTGCTTGAAGTGAATAAGGCAGAACGGCATCTTCGCGGCGGAGAAGCCACTCGTCAAAAATTCCGCACCAACCACCCAGTCTAGTCACCACCTCACGCTGTAGGCAGCGAACCATCCGTCGGGGGCGTTCTCGTGGCCCCCGACCCGCACCCTTTGACACGTGCTGAGAGCGCCGTTTGACAGCATCCCCTCCTTTATTTTATAATGCACTCGACAATTTCAGGACATTCTCTTATCAAGAGTGGTGGAGGGACAGGCCCGATGAAACCCGGCAACCAGGCGACGCCCAGGTGCCAAGCCCGACCGGACGACCGGAGGGATGAGAGAATTAGAGAATGCCCTCTTCTCATGTAGATGAAGGGGATTTTTTTATGAGGAGGTTCATTATTGGGACAAAACTACCTATTCACGTCGGAGTCCGTGACGGAGGGCCATCCAGACAAAGTGGCAGATCAAATCTCAGATGCGATTTTGGATAACATTTTAGAGCATGATAAGTCGGCGCGGGTAGCGGCTGAGACCGTGGTCACCACCGGTCTTGCGTTGGTGGTAGGCGAAATTTCTACGACCTGTTACGTAGATATCCCTAAGGTGGTTCGCGAAACCATCCGCTCGATAGGCTATACGCGAGCGAAGATGGGGTTTGATGCCGACACTGTGGCGGTGTTGACCTCCATTGACGAACAGTCGTCCGATATTGCACAAGGGGTGGATCAGGCACTGGAAGCCCGTAACGGGGATATCGATCCTCGTGAGCAAATTGGGGCAGGTGACCAAGGCATGGTCTTTGGTTATGCCTGTCGTGAGACGCCTGAGTTGATGCCTCTACCCATCTCACTAGCCCATCAACTATCGCATCGCTTGGCGACGGTACGTCGCGACGGAACGCTCCCATTTTTGTGGCCCGATGGTAAGACGCAAGTGACCGTACGTTATGAGGATCATCAGCCGGTTGCCCTGGATACCGTGTTAGTTTCGACTCAGCATAATGCGGAGGTGGCTACGGAAGAGCTTCGCGATGGGATTATTGAAGCCGTGTTGGTGCCCACATTAGGCAAAGAGTGGCTCACGCCAGAGACCCGAATCCTAGTGAATCCTACCGGACGCTTTGTGATTGGGGGACCACATGGCGACTCGGGGCTTACAGGTCGAAAAATTATTGTTGATACCTACGGAGGGTATTCTAGACACGGCGGAGGCGCCTTTTCTGGCAAGGACCCGACTAAAGTGGACCGTTCGGCGTCCTATGCGGCGCGATGGGTCGCGAAAAATCTTGTCGCAGCCGGACTCGCGGACAGAGCGGAAATTCAGATTGCCTATGCCATCGGGGTGGCGCGCCCCATCTCCGTCATGGTGGATTCATTTGGTACCGGTACGCTGGCTGACGACCAATTGGCCGCGGTGGTGCGACGCGTGTTTGACTTGCGGCCGCTGGCCATTATTGAGGAATTAGATTTGTTGCGGCCGATTTATTTGCAAACTGCGGCCTACGGACATTTCGGTCGAACAGATGTGGCGCTCCCCTGGGAGGCACTTAATCGCGTTGAGCAATTGCGTCAAGAGGCAAAGTTGATTTAGCTCTAAGACACACTTTGGGCATGTTCTCGCATACCTTGCGTATATATCGGACAGGGAGGCGAGGACGATGACCTGGTGGGGAGCACTGGGATTAGCGTTATCTCTATATGGCATCGTGGTGTTACTGGAATGGGCGTATGATCGCATCATGGGAACGTATCGCGAGAACGCCCCCGCGGTCAGCGTGGTGGTGCGCGCGGCCAATCAGGAGTATCGGATTGAACACATTGTCCGTGAACTGATTGGCCTTTTCAATCAGCGCGAATGGAGTCGGCGAAAATTTGAAGTCGTGTTTACCGACGATGGCTCGAATGACAGAACCCATGACATGTTGGACTTGCTGTCCCGGCAGCATCCATTCTTCACCGTTGCCGATCGGAATATTCCGGTCCAGGATCTCATGACATCGTGCCGCTATCCTTTGGTTGTTTGGGTTGATTTGGCTCGCCAGCCTCAACCCGACCGGCTAATAGCCACTTTAAACCATCTCCTGCAATAACCCGACGCGCTCTATCGACACAAAAATTTATACTCTCAGAAAGAAGGGAAAGTTGTCGGTCGTCACGAAACTGATAGGTGCCGAAAAGTGGGTCCAATGTTCTTGATTCTCCTAGCCACCAAACCCATGCAAGGATGAAAGGGGACTGGGATGGTGCGTGAGCCCAATCCGCGGTTGGCACGCCAGTTTTTATGGCTCCTCATCATTATTAACGGCATTTTATGGCTGACACATATGCCGCATGGTTGGTTTCATCTAACGCATCTGCGCACTTTTATCATTGGAACAGCCATTGTTATCGTGTCTGAGTCATGGCCGTTACAATTCGACCAAGGCAGCATTAGCTTATCGAGTGCTGGCTATTTTTCCGTGTTTCTTGTGGGCGGATTAACCGACACTTTTTGGGTTGTCGTGATTGGCGTCATGACCAGTTGGATCCGACGCTTTCGCGGACTCTCCAGTTTTGCTACCGTGTCGCTTTTGCTGCTGTCGCTTTTTGTGGCATCGCATTTGTTTGTGCTGTTTTCGTCCGATATCGTACTGGCGTCAGTTATTTTTGCTCTAGCATTTTTGGTGCTCAATCATGTGATTGTGAACCTGTATTTCTTCATTAAAGACGCCAATATTACCTTGGCGACTCTCACTCGCAGTGCTCTATGGGATATTATCGGGTGGGGTCTTAGCTTACCTTTAGTCGCCATTTATGTACTGCTTCATTTGGCCGACCCACGGTGGTGGGTCGTGATTTTGGGAATTTTTCCATATGTGACCGTCCTTCTCCTTATGACCTTCTATTATCAAACCTTGCAAAGTCAGTCTGCCACGCGAAAGTCCGCGCAGGCCGCTCAAGCCATCACCGCCGCACTGGATCGAGACTCACTGATTGAAAGTGTGCGACAGGCGTTCTCGGACACTATGGGGTTTTCCCTCTTCGCGCTCTATCTGCAGGCCACCGATTCTGGGCAACTCGTATTGGCATCGGCCGTCCATCCCGTCACCGTACCCTATCCGGAGATATTTGAGGTCGGCGGAGAGGGCATCACCGATTGGGCACTGGCGACCCGCATGCCCGAATTTATTCAGAACGCTGACCATCTTTTGAGCGCCAGTCCTTCCCCCGAGGATACCCACCCTCTGAAGTCAGGATTTATTTTGCCTCTTATGACCGACCGACACATTTGGGGATTCATTTTAGTGGGACAAGACCGTCCGAACGCCTATCGCTCACACCATTATGAAATGGCTAAGGTGATTTCCAGCCAGACCGCGGTGGCCTATCGCAAGTGGATGTTGCAAGCCGAGGCGGAGCAAATTTCGCGACAAGACCCATTGTTACCCGGCGTTTTGAACTTTCGATATTTTCGCCAAGTGATTAGTGACCGAATAGCCGATTTTCGCGACGGTCAAAGTTTTGCTTTGGCGTTCTTGGACTTAGATAATTTCAAACGGGTCAACGATCAGCATGGTCACCTCAAAGGGGATGAGGTCTTGATAAGATTTAGTCATTTGGTAGAGACACAATTGCGGGAGCGAGATCTCTTGGCGCGCTATGGTGGTGACGAGTTTGTGGTGCTGTTCGATCAGGTGGATGAAGACGGTGCTAACGTGGCACTGCACCGCATTCAGGAACTCGTCGAGTTGCAGCACTGGATTGATGTGGAAGTGAAGATTGGCGTTAGCACGGGATTTTCGCTCTATCCGCGCGACGGGGAAACCGTGGAGGCTCTGCTGAATCACGCGGATTTTGGTATGTACCAAAACAAAGTTCAACGGAAGAATATGTGGCAAAATGCGTCAAAAATCTGATTCTCGATTGCGATTTCGCTATCCCCAGCGAAAGTGTTGTGTTTCCTCTTATCAACAGACTTATCCCCACTATCCCCAGGTGAGAATGGGCATAAAGCTGTGGAAGATTAAATCGAAAAGAGACTTTTAAATCAATAAAATTCCATAAATCGACATGCGTATGACGCAAATTTATGTAAGCTAGTTTCAATATGTATAACCTTTGCCTCAGGCACTACAGTATTTAGCGGTGCGGGAAAATGAGCATGAGAAAAGCCCCCATGGAGATTGTCGATTGAAGGAGAAATGGATATGGCTGTACGCGCAACACTTCACCCTAACATCCATCGCATCATCTTGTCACAAGCGCTGAGCAAGTTAGGGGATAATTTCACGGAAGTGGCATTAGCCATTTTTGTGCTGGCCATGACGCATAATGTGGCGGACTTGGGTATCGTCTTAGCGATGGTATATCTACCTCGCGTCGTTTTGGGGTGGGCGGTCGCGGGGATTGTCGATCGCCTGCCGAGGCGACGTGCGCTTGTCGTCTCGGACATTTCCCGCGCACTTATTGTCTCGTCTATTCCGGTTATCCATGATTATCTATGGACGATCATCGCGGTATTTCTTATGTATTCGTTTGCGATGGTGTACCAGCCCATATTGCGCAGTGTGCAACCGACCATTGCTGGTAGTTCTGAGGTGAATTCGCAAAGCATGGCTCGCCAAGAAACCTACTATGCTATTACAGATATTGCTGCCTATCTATTGGCGGCCGCAGTCATCTTTTCGGTAGGGCTCTCCTATGCCTTTTGGATTGACGGAGTGACCTACCTCGGAGCCAGCCTGTTCATTTTGGGCGTGCGTGTCGATAAAACCATCTGGGCGCCGCCGCTGCAAGGCGTAGTGAAGTTTTGGGGACAAATCCAAGAGGGATTTCAATTTATTCGAAAGAACCGTCTGGTTGGAGGGTTGACAATTCTTTCGGCCATTTTGTCACTGTCGGTGGGCGGGATTAATACGATGTTGGCGGCCATATCGAAAGGCATGTGGCACGTCTCAACAGATCATTATGTGTGGATCGTTTTGGTCGTTGCTATTGGTGCTTTTCTCTCAGGGGTGTCCATTGAACGTCTGAATCTCGTAGAGAGGGTTTCACATGCTGCTCTGTTGACGTTTGGTATGCTGTTAAGCGGATTAGGGATAGGTCTGGTATTGCTGACCCATAGCTGGTGGACGGGACTCTTGTGCGTCTTTCTTTCGGGATTGGGACAACCGCTTTATGGCACTGCACTCATGGTGTGGATTCAGCAGTCAGCGCCATCGAATATTCGAACACGGGTGCTGGCTATTCGTGGAATAGGGCTGGGGATTGGCGGGGCGATTGGTGCCGCAGGGGCTGGGTGGCTCGCTCGACAAGTCGGGGTCCCGATGACCGTGGGTATGGTAAGTGTGCTATGGATAGTCATGGCGGTCGTTACCATCACCGTATTTTCCACGACTTCGTCCAAGGCGCGTGAGACGGTTGCCTAGGTCGCGGAATCGTGCAGTCAAATTTGGTCGTTTGAAACTGTTTGACTTTTTTGGAAGGCAATGTTATATTGACCGCGGTCGTTCTAATTGCTAGAGCGGGCCTTCAAGTGAAAGGGGAAAAACTCGAATATGACTGGTCGCGTCAAATGGTTTAGTGCAGAAAAAGGGTACGGATTTCTTGAGCGGGAAGATGGCGGCGACGTCTTTGTACATTTCAGTGCCATTAATGGCGAAGGTTTCCGTACGCTCAATGAAGGCGAGCGTGTCGAATTTGATGTTGTAGAGGGTGACCGCGGTCCACAGGCCGCTAACGTCGTACGTCTCTAACCGTCAGAGGTTCGACTCACATCAAGGCTGGGTAACCGGCCTTGATTTTTTTATGCCCAAGGTGAGGTGTCCGGAGGCACGGTGGTATAATGTGTTTACCAGTCCAACGATTGGGAGAACGGCGGAGGGGGAAGACGCGATGGACGTTATTGTTCGAGGAAAGAACTTTGAAGTCACGGAAGCGCTTAAGGACCATGTCACGCGAAAACTCTCAAAAATGGAAAAATATTTTGAGCATCGCGAGGTGACGGCCCATGCCATGCTCACCGTAGAAAAGGAACGACAAATTATTGAAGTGACCATTCCTATGGAACACCTCTTATTACGGGGGGAAGAGTCCAGTCCGGATATGTATGTCTCTGTAGATCGGGTCATTGATAAGCTAGAACGACAGTTGACCAAGTATAAGGCACGTCTGAAGCCCCGTCATACAAACGATGTTAAACATGCGGTCGACTATGAGGAACCGCAGGAGTTGGTACGCCGCAAGAGCTTTCCTAGAAAGCCCATGACACTGGATGAAGCGCTGATGCAAATGGATTTGCTCGGCCACGACTTCTTTGCCTTTACCAATGCCGAGAGCGAACTCATTAATGTCGTATACCGAAGGCAAGACGGTCGTTATGGTTTATTAGAGCCCCGATAGTTTTCATCAAGACCTCCTTACAAAAAGGGAGCCCCGATTGCGGGGGCTCTTTTTTTGAAGGAAAAAGAAGGAATGTGGGAAATGAGGTCGAAGTATATTCGCGTGTCCTATAGGAGGAACTATGACGGCGACCTATCAACAGTATCAGGAAATTCTACACCGTGTGCCGCATATTGACCGAGCAGAAATTGTCGACGATCCAAAAGTTGGGGTCCGCGTACATGTGGTGAGTCACAGTCGGCAGTCGCCGCGTCATTTGGTACGAGAAATCGTTTCATTGCTACGGTCATCGGGATGGCACGACATCCACGCGGATAATGTGGTGATAGTGCAAATCCAGCAAGACATCGAGACCGGAAGTGCATTGGGACGTTTGCGTATTGCGGGATTTTCGCTGACATACGGGAGCTCTGGATATGAAGCGCAGTGTCGTTTATCTCACGGTAATCACATCTACGCGGGGCATCACATTGGATTTGAAGGGGCCAACGCGGTGGCTGAAGCCACGTTATGTGCGGTCAATGAAGCTTTGGGTGACAAAAATGGCTTGCGGCTCATCGAGGCGAAACAACTCACCATAGCAGGAGTCGACCTCTGTTTAGTGCTCGTGATCGATGGCGAGGGAGAAGTGCTGCTGGGAAATGCCGTGCGACGCGATGCGACACCTGAAGAAAGCATGATCCGTGCAGTCCTGGATGCTGTCAATAGACGGTTCGTCCTATACACGGGACAAAAAATTTAATAGTTTCGACCAACGGCATTGAGCCCAAGCGAATATTCCCCGGACCCTTGACAAGCGAGTCAACTCCGGTGGCCGTTACGATTGGAGTAGCAGCCAGTTATGAAGGGCATTGTTAAGAACCTCGTCGTTGAAGTCAAGAACGTTTTAACGAACGGCGGATTCGCATTTCATTTCGAGTAGTATGGCGTTGGTCGATAATTTTAGGTGGCTTAACTAAGGAGGACGTATGGAACGCTCTATGTATCCCCGCAATCTCAGAGTGTATATGGTAGTCATTATGTTGGTAGCCGTAGCGGTCATGGCGTTGACACACACTATAGGCCGTCTAGTGCATCCCAATAT
>NZ_JBYCKN010000100.1:0-17689 GCF_057473405.1 Sulfobacillus sp. TH-112 | reverse complement strand
GTTCACCGAAAGCTTTTGTCCTTCACGTGGCCGAATTTAATCACCGGGCCATCCGCCTTTATGAAAATTGCGGGTTTCAGTGCCAGGGGCGCTTTGAGCAAGAGACCAATGGTGCCCGTTTCTTACCATGAGATTGCCCCTTTCGTAACCGTGATTCCTCCCATCTGACACGGGAAGGCGTGCGATGCATCGCCGGCCCGGCAAGGAGTGCGCGGGCGGCAACCGCTTTAAGGTTCTTCAATGGGAACCCCTTGCGTATTCGGTTTTTTATCTCTCGCCGTGAGTGCCTACCGCCAACAGGGATCTCTGAGTGACTATCTAGAAATTCCGTCACATAACTATTCTAGCCATTTGGCGTGTTGTCGGACGACGATGAAGACGTCTTCGTCTTAGTGTTGGCACTGTCGCTTTCCGATGCTTGGATGATCGACAGTTTTCCGGTCGGTTCCAGTCGAGCTTCCTTGACATTTTGTAACTTCACATCTTTTTGTCGGAGTTCCATGAAGAGGTCGGCCTTGGACATCCGTTCGGCCCGTAGTAACTTTTCGTTTATTTTCCCAATCACCACCACTGGCGCCGACGATCCTTGAGTCAGCTTCTCTAGCCATCGGAAGAGCAGATTGAGCCAGGTCAGAAGCCATTGCAGCACGCCCAAGGCGAACGTGATAGCGATAGCGTTGATAAGCGGGGTATGGGTGTCTTCCATCCCAATGGCGACCGCCTCTCCAATCATGATAGCGACGGCGAAGTCGAAAGGTCCCATTTTGCCTAAGGTTCGTTTCCCCATGAATCGAAAGACGACTAGAGCGGTAAGCCAGAGAAGTGCCGTGCGGCCCACGAGTGATACCACTTCCACCAGGTTGGCCTCCTTTTTATTTTGACACTCTTTAGCATGGGTAATTTTGACGCGTCTATGCGTGCCTCTGGGCGTGACTTTAGGGCCATTTTGCTACAATATGAGAGGAAGAGAGGGAGGTCACGATGACCAAAGCTGAGGTGCTCCAAAAGGCTCGTGAGTTAAATGTGAAATTTGTCCGATTGCAATTTACCGATATTCTAGGAGTCGCAAAAAATGTGGCGATACCCGTGAATGCGCTCGATATGGCCCTTGACGGCCAGGTCATGTTTGATGGATCGTCCATCGAGGGATTTGTCCGCATTGAAGAGTCTGACATGTATCTTCAGCCCGATCTGGACACCTTTCGTGTGCTTCCCTGGACTGACCGTGAGGGACTGACGGCTCGCCTGTTGTGTGACATTAAGAATCCTGATGGGACGCCTTTCGCCGGGTGCCCTCGGAGCCAACTGAAGCGGGTGTTGCAAGAGGCGAAGGACATGGGATATTCATTGCAAGTCGGGCCGGAACCCGAATTCTTTCTGTTTCAGATGACGGCCGAGGGAAAGCCCACGGTCCATACCACCGATCAAGCGGGGTATTTTGACTTGTCGCCACATGATATGGGAGAGGACGCGCGCCGAGATATTGTGTTAGCGCTAGAGGAGATGGGTCTAGAAATTGAAGCGACTCATCATGAAGTCTCTCCAGGACAACATGAGATTGATTTTCGCTATGCAGATGCCTTGGCTGCGGCCGACGCCATGGTCACCTTCCGGGTCGTGGCACGCACAATGGCCCATCGACATGGATTTCACGCCACATTTATGCCGAAGCCGATTGCTGGCGTCAATGGATCGGGATTGCATCTGCACCAGTCATTGATGGCGGCTGACGGAAACGCCTTTTTCGATAGTAAGCAGCCCAACGGCCTGAGTCGCGTAGCACTGCGTTATGTGTCTGGACTCATGGCACATGCTAAGGGATTTACCGCCATTACCAATCCTCTCATTAATAGCTATAAGCGGTTGGTTCCCGGATACGAGGCCCCTGTCTATATTGCCTGGTCCACGGGAAACCGCAGTCCCATGATTCGGGTGCCGAAGTCCCGAGGGGAGTCGACCCGCATTGAATTGCGTTCGCCCGATTCCTCCTGTAACCCTTATCTGGCTTTAGCCGTGACCATTAAGGCCGGTCTTGACGGAATCAAGCATCGCTATGAGATGCCCGCGCCGATTACGCGCAATATTTACCGTATGCATGAGTCGGAGCGGCGCGATTTAGGTATCGAAAATTTACCGGAAAGCTTAGAAGAAGCCTTGGACTATCTCGAAAATGATGCCGTGGTGCAAGACGCCTTAGGGGATCATATTACCCAGCGATTTCTCGAAGCCAAACGGTTAGAATGGGATATCTATCGCCATGAAGTGCACGAATGGGAACTTGAGCAGTATCTCACACTCTATTAGTGGATGCAGTCGCTCCTTCCTAAATCTTGGTAACATGATATGATAAAAAGGCGGCGGAGGGATATGCAACCCGTGTGGACATTTTTGTTTGATCTCGATGGCACCATTTTGGATACGACGGACCTCATTATGAAGAGTTTTATTCACACGTTTCAAGAAGAACTCCAAGAAACGGTGAGCCGCGAAGAGTTGATGCTGCACTTTGGTCGCCCATTGGAGGACCAGTTCCGTATTATGCGTCCTACGGCTTCTGACGAGATGGTTGGCCGATTAGTGCGGGTATATCGTGAACATAATGAAGTGTTTCACGATCAACTGGTCACGGTCGTGCCAGGAGCGGCAGAAGGGCTGCAAACACTTTTTAATGCGGGCCATCCGCTCGGAATTGTGACGTCAAAGCGCTACGATTTGACCGCGCATGGTCTTCGCCAATTTGGCCTTTTGGACCTATTTCAGGTCATTGTTCACTCTGATAGCACAGAGCATCATAAGCCTCATCCGGAACCGGTTGAGCATGCATTACACCTCATGGGTAAAGAACCACGATATGCGGCATATGTGGGAGACAGTCCCTACGATATGAGGGCGGGTCGCGAGGCCGGGACTCGGCCATTAGGGTTGGTGTATAATACCTTTTCTGAAGCGGCGCTCCGCGAAGCGGGGGCAGCGGATGTGGTTGACAGTTGGCCTAGGATTGTTGAGACGCTCTTGTCCTGGGCGCATGATGTATCATGATACCATTGGAGGGATGATGAAATGCAGTTAGATGGAGCGACAATTACTTGGCTCGGACACGCGAGTTTTTTGGTGGAAACCCCTCAACATAAGCACATTGTTATGGACCCGTGGTTAGAAGGGAACCCCAAGTGCCCAGAGACCTATTACGCCCTGGACAAGGCGGACGCGATCCTCATTTCGCATGGCCATTTTGATCACATGGGCAGCGCCGCGGAGTTGGCGCAACGCACCGGAGCTCCCGTGATTAGTAACTTTGAGATTGGTGCTTTTTTGGAAAGCCAAGGTGTGAAAAACACCATTGGCATGAATAAAGGCGGGACCGTCACGTTGGGCAATATTAAAGTGACCATGGTTCATGCAGATCATTCGTCGGGCATTAGCGCGGCTGATGGAACTACCGTGTATGGTGGTGAGGCTGCGGGGTTTGTCGTGACGCTGGAGAATGGTCTTAGCATATATCACGCAGGAGACACCAATGTGTTTTCGGACATGAGCATTATCCACGACCTCTATGCACCGGATATTGCGTTATTGCCCATCGGGGGTCACTTTACGATGAGTCCCAAAGAGGCGGCGTATGCTGCCAAGCTTCTTAAACCGCGGATGGTGATTCCCATGCACTACGGCACCTTTGAAGCACTCGCAGGCACCCCAGAGGCTCTCAAGGATCTATTGTCTGGAGAGTCCATCGAAGTGATGGCCCTCGAACCCGGCGGGCAATGTCGATAAAAAGTCCTGATAAGCACCGCGCTCCGAGACTTTTTCCACCATCGTTAGCCGGTAGCTGCCTTCGATACGCGGTCATGGATATCTTAGGCTTTGGCCGCGTGATCGATCCGGAAAGTCAACAGGCGATGCGCGAAGGATCGCGGCTGCACAAGGTATTTCAAGAGCAGCTCTTGTCGCACTATGCCATGGCCCAAGTCGAAGTCTCTATCAAAGATAGCGACCGAGGTGTCTCCGGGAGGATGGATGCGCTGCTGGCGACCGAGCGAGGCTCCTGGGTGGTGGAGTATAAAACGGTATCTGAAGACCGATTCCAAATGATGGAGTTGGCAGGACCGTTTCTTAGCCATTGGGCGCAATTGCACCTTTATTTGATGGTTGGTGGGTTCGCTGGGGGGAGTTTGGTGGTAGATTCTCGGGGGTCAGGAGCACGGCGGATTTTCCAGGTGTTGCGCAATGAGGAATGGGAGGCATGGATCGACGCGCGTATTCGATTGGCAAAAGATTTTCAACAAAAGCATGCCTTGCCGAGTCGAGAAATTAGCGCGGGGTGTCGCTCATGCGATCGCTGGAAACGCTGCTTTAAAACAGAAGCGGCGCGAGATGAAGCGGTGATGGCCCATCCGGAGTGGGATCCTAGCCCGGAAATACCGCAAGAGACAGTATTTGCCCGAACGGCAGAAATTGTGTAGTAAGCAAAGGAGATAGAACGATGCCAAACGCGACAGTAACATTTAAAGGAAAGATGGCTTTTGAGGGCGTGAGCGGGTCTGGGCATCAGGTCATGATGGATTCGTCTCCTGATGTAGGGGGAGAGAATACAGGAATTCGCCCGATGGAAATGGTTCTCGTCGGGTTGGGAGGATGCACCGGAATGGATGTGGTATCCATTTTGAACAAAATGCGTGTCGAGTTCAAGTCGTTTGATATCGAAATTTCAGGAAAGAGAACCGACGAGCACCCCAAAGTTTATGAGCACATTAGCATGCAGTATCGCTTTGAGGGGAATAGTGATGACGCCGATAAAGTGATTCGCGCGGTGACCTTAAGTCAGGAAAAGTACTGCAGTGTCTCCGCCATGCTGGCACTGAGTGCGCGCATCGACGCCGAAGTCATTCTCAACGGTACGACTGTGAAAAGTCTCAGTCAGGGTGGCGCGGCTTAGGTTGTAAGGATTGCCAGAAAATTTTCCCCGGTGGTTGGGCATGCTTCTCCCAAGAAGGGAGGGGGCGCAGGTGGCCGAGGGACAAAATCTGAACGAGTCGCTGAAAAGATTCACACAGCAACAATTTCAAGAAGAAGTGGCTCGCGAATTGGGCATCGACTTGAACAGCACCACATTTCCTAATCGTGATGTGAAGAACTTGGAAAACGATTTGCACCACGATGCTGCAGAGGAAGAAAGCCCGTCGTAGACCCGATTAAGCCCCAAAGGTGAGGGCACCTTTGGGGCTTTTTGCTGTCTTATCCACAAATTGGCCCGCCTTTAGCGGGCGCCTCTGTGATAGAGTAATTGTCGAAAATAGACGACAATTGGGAGGCGAGAGTGATGACCCGAAAAGTGACATTGGGCGGAGTCGCCGCACTAGGACTCGTGGCGATCGTAGCGGCTGGTTGCGGAACGCAGCAGGTATCGACGTCTCAGTTTATGACGGTCAATCAAAGTGCGAAAACGGTCGAATTCAAAGTGCTGGCCGGGACTGGTCTACCTCAGTCGACCACAACCATCGATGGGCAACCGATTGATCATTTAGCGTTTAATATCCCTGTCGGCTATAAGGTGACGATGGACTTTGTTAATCAAGCCGCGTTTCCGGAGTCCATGGGCATCTATAACGGACACCGCTTAGCATTCCCTAACTCGGGCGAATCCTATAGCGCAACCTTGGCCACGGCTACCGGAGGATTGCTGCCGGGACAGTCGCAAACCTTCACCTTCACGGCCAATCGTACAGGACAGTATGCTCTTTCAGATATCTTGTGGGGAGGAAACGACCTCCGACCGGTGAGCAATGTGGCTGATCCCGTGAATGTGACCTCTTCGGGAACGCCATCGATTACGACGCAATCATAAAAGAAAAATTTCTTGTGGCAACCGCTACCGTCGGTGTTCTTGAGGTGGTAGCGGTTTTTCCTGCGTAAGGTCTTTGTCCCACTAATCTGGCCCTCGTCAGATGTCGCGATCGACACCATTCGATGAACTTTTACGAGCTCTTTTGTAACCGATGGACGCTCATTGGCGTTTTTTAGGAGAGAGGACATCCAAGGAGGCGCCCATGAAATCACAGCTAATGATGGCATCGATAGTGGTGGGCATGACAATGATGGCAGGCGGATGGACAGGAGCGAGGATGCCATCGTTGACACCTCGTCCTTTAACAAAAGGTGCCCGGACCGGATTAAGAATGGAGTCGTTACGAGAATCTCCCACCGATGAGACTCATCGCACGGAAACCGTCGAGACGAAGAGTCGTTCGGCAGTGTCGCAGACAACACCTAGTCCCACTCGCACTGTGCTGAGCGCTGTTGCTAAGCCCAAAATTGTATCGCCGAAGCTTTTACCTTCTCGTTACACGGGGTATTCTGAGGTGTTAGCGAGCGTGGGTCACTATATGGCGAACCGTTCTGCTACCCCGCTCTATTTACCGAAAAATCTCAATGGATCCGTTGACGGTCCGCTCGAAGTGATGTTTCACGTCGGCAACGGATATACCCTGAATTTAGGCGAAGGATCCGCTCTGCCAGCGAATTCTCCGTCCATTGCGTATGGCCAGCATCACTTCTTGGGGGAAATTGAGGGCATGCCCGCCGCGATTCCCTTCCATGCGCGAGACATTGTCATGCCCTTGTACCCCAACTTCCCGACCGTTACTCCCGAGAACGTCCTGTTGATGCCCGGTATTCGCGCCACCACCTACGAGACCCAAAGTGGGAATTGGCTCACCTGGTCGGAAGATGGATGGACCATGAACCTTATCGCCATGGGGGAATCATGGGGAGCGTCTCTTGATGCCGCTCGACAGGAAGCCCTCACATTAAAAGGTCTCTCACTCCCCGGGCACGATGGGCACGCCTCTTTTGCGCTCGGGACCGATAAACCCTCTGAAGCCAGTTACATCATGGGTAACTCGCGCTATTTCATCTATGATACTCATTTTAATGCAGTTCAGTTGGCCCATCTGATGACACCCGTCGGCTCATGATTTGGCCGTAATAAGGTCACCTTGTAGCGCATCCTTCGGTTTCGTATAATCGGAACAGGAAATGGGGGACCGGAGTGGATATTGGGTTAATTGGCTTACCGCGTTCAGGAAAAACAACAATTTTTAACTTATTGACCAATTCTCATGTAGAAACCAGCGCATTTGGTGGCAAGGCGGAGTCTCGTCGCGGTTTGGCGCCAGTGCCGGACAGACGTTTGGAATGGCTTCAGGAGCTCTATCAGCCCAAGAAGGTGACGCCCGCTCAATTGCAGGTGGTGGATGTGCCTGGCCTTGCCCATGGCGAATCCCAGGGCCCTAATCGTTTTTTAAATGATGTGCGGCTGGTGGATGCGCTGATTCATGTGGTGCGGGGATTCTCCTCGGAACTGGGGGAAATGGCTACGCCACTGAAAGATATTGAAGATATGGAACTGGAGTTGGGACTGTCGGATCTCGACTTGGTGGAAAAGCGCCGGGCACGACTCACTAGTGGCAAAAAATTAACACCCGAGAATCGCCACGAATTGGAGTTGCTCGAGATCTTGTATGGGGCTCTCGAAGCCGGCCAGCGATTAGAACAGATTGATATCACCGAGGAGGATCGACGTCTCATCAGTGGATATCAATTTTTGACCCTCAAGCCGACCGTGTGGCTGCTGAACTTGGATGACCAGTCGTTTAAGAATCTTCAGTATCCTGATCGGGCAGAAATTGAAGCGCTAGCCCGTGACAAGCACATCCCTTTAGTGATTATGGCGGGAGAGATGGAGCAAGAGATTTCTGAGTTGGATGCCGAGGATCGGCTCGAATTTATGCGTGATTTGGGACTTGACGAGACGGGGACAGAACGTCTTGCAAAGGCGACCTATGATCATCTGGGGCTGATGTCGTTTCTCACAGCCGGTGAGGATGAGGTGCGAGCCTGGACGATTCTACGGGGGACACGGGCGCGAGAAGCCGCCGGGAAGATTCACTCCGATATTGAACGCGGGTTTATTCGCGCCGAGATTGTGGCTTATGAGGCATTGAAAGAGTCCGGGAATATGGTGAAGGCGCGCGAGGCCGGTGCAGTGCGTTTAGAAGGAAAAGAGTACCTGATGCAGGATGGAGATATCGTCAACTTCCGATTTAATGTATAGTAAGCCTAGCTAAACATTAAGAGACCAAAGACCTAATGGAAGGATTGTCCTTGATGGAAGATACCGATCACAAGCTAACTCTCTGGCAACAGGCTCAGGAATGGATGCCAGGGGGCGTGAATTCCCCAGTGCGGTCATTTCGCGGGGTAGGCGGAGAACCGTTCTTTACCCGTGAAGCCCGGGGGGCATACTTGCTCTCGGAAGAGGGTAAAAAGTACATTGACTACGTCATGGGATACGGACCGCTCATTTTGGGGCATGGCTATCCGAGCGTCGTCCAAGCCGTGATCGATCAGGCGGCCCGCGGATTGTCTTACGGGACACCCACGAAGCTCGAGCTATCCATGGCAGAAGCGGTGATAAAGAAAATTCCGAGTGTGAACATGATTCGTCTGGTAAACTCCGGAACCGAGGCGACCATGACGGCTTTGCGCATCGCGCGGGCAGCGACCGGCAGAAAACGGGTGGTCAAGTTTACTGGCTCTTACCATGGACATCATGATTCTCTCTTGATTCGCGCTGGATCAGGAGCAGCTACTTTGGGGGTTCCTGATTCGGCCGGGGTTCCTTCAGAAATTGCCGAGCTCACGATAGCGATTCCCTACAATGATCAAGACGCCTTGGAATCGGTATTTCGGGATCGTGGTCAGGAGATTGCCGCTGTCATCGTGGAACCGATTGCGGGAAATATGGGAACAATATTGCCAGAGCCTGGATTTTTAGAACGAATTCGGGAACTCACCACGCGTTACGGAGCGCTTTTCGTGAGTGACGAGGTGATGACAGGATTTCGTGTGGCCGATGGCAGCGTAGCGGAGGCGCGTGGAGTGACGCCAGATTTAATGACCCTGGCCAAAGTCATTGGAGCTGGTATGCCCGTCGGAGCCTATGCGGGGCGCAAGGAGTATATGGAACTGGTTGCCCCTTTGGGTCCGGTATATCAGGCAGGCACGTTTTCGGGGAATGCGGTGGCGTTGGCTGCAGGGCTTGCGCAACTTGAGGTGCTTGATTCGGAGCGGTTTTATCCGGATTTGTTTGAGAAAACCGGCCGATTAGTGGATGGACTTTTGGCCATCGCGAAACGACATCACATTGCCGCATCGATTAATCGTGCGGGTGCGATGTTTACATTGTTTTTCCGGGAGACGCCCCCGACCAATTTTAGTGAAGTGGAAGAGTGCGATGTCGCTCACTATCGGCGGTACTTCCATGGCATGTTAGAACGCGGCATATTTATGCCGCCGTCTCAATACGAAACCGCCTTTCCTTCGCATGTTCATAGCGACCAAGATCTTGAGGCAACGCTTGAGGCTGCAGACGCGGTATTCCGTCAACTATAAGGAGTGACCTATGTATATTAGTCGGCTGCATCCATTTGCTTTTAAGATAGGCCCAATTGGAGTTCACTGGTACGGGATTTTTATGGTGTTGGCCATCTTAGGGGGCGGTTGGTACCTCATTGAGCGCGGACGGCAATTGGGTGAAGATCCTGACCGATTATCGACCATCACCTTATGGACGATTCTCTGGGGTGTCATTGGCGCACGTGTGGTCTTTGTGTTGGCCAACGATCCTCAATGGATTTGGACGACACCCATGCAAATTATTCGCATTTGGGATGGCGGATTGGCCTACGACGGTGCGGTCGGATTTGGCATCTTGGCACTCTGGATTCAACTGCGTCATAAGCCCTTAGTCTTTAATCACTTAGTCGACTGGTTAGTGCCTGGCATTGGTCTCGGCATTTTTATGGTGCGAATTGGCAACATTTTCAACCATGAGGTGTTGGGGCGTATGACGCAATTAGGATTTGGACGGTGGCCCGAGCAATTAATTGGCTCCAGCATTGGCGTGATCCTCATCATTCGGTATTTTTGGATCGAGCGTCATCGGACCCCGCCTCCCGGGTATCAGTTTTGGTCTGCCATGTTCTATTACGCCATTCTTCGGGGATTTATTGGTGAAACCACGCGGGATAATCCCACCTATCTGATTCACTACATTAATCCACATTGGGGCATTGGTTTTCTCACCTTGATGCAACTGTTCACTCCGCCCATTATGATCTTCACAGGAATTATGATGCGGAGGACTTGGAGACAGTCAGCGCGCGAGCACTTGGTGGATACGGTAGAGGGTTCGTAGCGGGAGGCTCGGGAGTTTTCCCATACACAATTACTGGGGTCCCGACGTCTGTAAAATGCCACAACCATTCGGCATCCGGGGGATCGCCAGTTGGCCCTTTGGGGCCGTGCGCGGTGGGGACTTGGATACATCCGTGACTTACGGGACGATCAAACGTATGGTTCCACCAAGCCCCATGCAGCGCCACCGCTCCGGTAAAATATTGCGCATAGGGAACATGCTGTACGTCCCAATGGATACTTCCCTTCCCTCCTACCATGTGATCATCTTCCACTTTCTTATAAATCCAGAAAGTCCCCGTGGGGGTAGTCCAGTCTGGTGGACTTCCAGTGGATACCGAGAGAACCCGAATAATTCGGTGACGTTTGAGGGCGAATAGTGTCTGGGTGGCAAGGTCTATGCGGAGTTCGCGGTGGTCATCGGTCACAAGCGTGGCCTCATGAGTCCCTGGTCTAAATCCCAAAATCACGTGAGCGTCTGCGGGCCAGATGGTTTTGGGGCTAAGAGAAAACCGAGTGGCTGAGATTTGGTGCACCCGGATGGGAAGATGGGGAGAGTCATAAAGATGCTGTTTCACCACGGAGATAGTGGTAGGGACACTCGTGTGGAGGCCGATCGCTTCTTTGACTCCTACTTTGGCCTTCGGATAGATGAACTGAACCCGTAAACGCGAGACGCCAACCGATAGGTTATTATGGGAATAGGAATGCTGTAGTTGTACGGTGGTGACGAGAAGAGCCATGATCGCCAACCACCCAATGCGTGTGGCTGAGTGCATAGGTGCTCCTTTATTGTGTTATAGTCTTGGTACCTTGGGAGGGACCATGATGCGGATTCGGGTATTATTCTTTTCATATGCGGCAGATCGTATGAACGGGCGTCAAAAGGAATTTGTGGTAATTCCCGGAACGACGCTGCAGAGTTTTTTTGCTGCGGAATTATCGCAAGCGCTGAGCGAAGAGATGTCGCGCTATTTATTTAGCGCTAACGCGCAGTGGGTTGATGGCAGCTACGTTCTTCAGGACGGGGATGAAATTGCGGTGATACCGCCGGTGAGTGGAGGATAGGATGGATATCTATCGAATTCAGAATGAACCTATTGTGGTTGAAGAGGCTCTTCATGCTATTAGCGATCCTGCCACTGGTGGAGAGGCACTGTTTTTAGGGACGGTGCGTAACCATTTTGACGGGCGCGAAAGTCAGGGGCTATTTTATGAGGCCTATGCGGAATTGGCCGAAATGGAGATGGGGCGGATCGGCCAGGAGTTAAAAGAGCGATTTGGCGTAAGCCACGTGGTGATGATTCATCGGACCGGAGAGCTTACACTGGGCGAGGTTGCGGTCGTGGTCGCCATTTCGTCCGCGCATCGTGAGGCGGCCATGTTGGCCTGTCACCAGGGGATTGATGAAATCAAGCGGCGTGTGCCCATTTGGAAAAAGGAACGGTGGGCCGATGGGCCTGCGGGTTGGCACCACGACCCACGAGAATCGTCTAATTGAGATGAAAGACCTCTTTGATACGCTTCACATTGGCTCGGCTGACTAACACTTCGCTGGCTGCCCGATCCTTCATTTTGAGCATATAGGTGCCGTTGAAATAGGGCATGATTTCTTTGACGTGACGCATCTGGGCAATATAGCTGCGATGAGTGCGAATAAAGCCTTGCGGAAGGCGCGTTTCGAGCTCTCCCAGGGTGAATCGGGTGGGCCATCGACCATCGCGCGTGACCACAAAAATGGAGTCCTGTTCCGCGACTACATAGATGATGTCCTCGGTGGGGATCGGGACGGTGTGGCCATTTTGATCGCAGGGCACCCAAGTAAGCAATACATGATCATCGCTGGGTACCGCGGCACTTTTTCCCGGGAGTCTTGGTTGAAGACGGCGTACCGTTTCCTCGATGCGCTGAGGACTGACTGGCTTAAGAAGGTAGTCGGTCGCCTGAACCGAAAATGCTTCTAGCGCGTACTCCTCATAGGCGGAAATGAAGACCAATTGTACTTCGGGATTGTTGCGTTTGAGCTCTGCTCCGAGCTCCATCCCGGATTCACCCGGCATCGAGACATCAAGAAAGATGACATCGTAGTCAATGGCCGCAATGAGAGAGCGTGCTTCAGCCACATGTGTCGCTTCGCCCACAATTTGAATACTGTCTTGATACGGCGCTAACAAATAGCGCAATTCCATGCGCGCCGGTGCTTCATCTTCCACGATGAGGGCCTTAAGTGGCGTCATGGGGTGGATCCTCCTCGAGATTGGTGGGGTTAATGGGAATGGTCAGACGCACCGTGGTGCCTCGGCCTTCGCGCGACCTGAGCCGGAGGTGATAGTGGGGACCATATAGTCCCATCATGCGCTCGGCGACGTTAGACAGCCCGAGTCCCATGCCGCTTCCTCGTCCCATTTCAAAGATCTCATACTGCTTCGCATGGGGGATCCCCGTGCCGTTGTCTGATACATATATTATCAGTCGATCGCCCTGACGTCTCGCGGTCACACTTACCAGACCAGGCTCTTCCCGGTGGGCGAGGCCGTGTACCACGGCATTTTCGACTAAGGGTTGCAGGGTCAAGATGGGGACAGATATTTCGGTTGCGGTCGGATCGACACGTACCCGATAACGTAAGCGATCGCCGAATCGAGCCGATTCCAAACGCAAATAGGTGGTGACATATTCGATTTCGTCCTTGAGAGAGATGGTAGGTCCACGGTGTTGCAGGGAGCGCCGAAAAAAGCCCGCCAGTTCGATGAGCAGATCTCGCGCGCGATCGGCATCGGTGCGGGAAAACGCAATAATGGTATTGAGGACATTGAAGAGGAAGTGGGGACGAATTTGCGCCTGTAGCGCTTCAAGACGGGCATCCGCTGCCAGAGTACGTTGTCGGTCAGCTTCTACCACTTCCATGAGGAGGGACAGCATTTGGGCAATTCCTTCCGCATGTTGCACGATGCGACTCGGCAGCACCTGATGGGAGGCGACATAGAGTTTGATGGACCCCACCGATTGGTCATGGGAGACTAATGGAGCGATGACCACCGTACCTAAGTCGCATTCGTCGTAGGATCCCTGCAGTTCCGAGGTGTCAAGGATTCGGGTGACGCGGTCCCGAATGGTGTGCTGGGTGGTTTCGGAGAGAATGCTGCCCGGAAGGTGCTGAGGGCAAGACTTACCTGACCAGCCAAGAACGATGTGCGTGTCGGTAATGGCCACCGCATCCACTTCGGCGGTGCGTTGGATGATATCGGCTAAGTGTTGAGCGGCCTCACGATTCAATCCTTGTCTTAGGTGAGGCAACGCTTGGTTGCCAATTTGAAAAGTAGTTTCGGCTGGGTCAGGGCCGGTGGTATGCCATTGATGCGCTATGGTGGAGAAATGCCAGGTGCGCTCCATCGCAATGACTCCAAGGATCAGCGACACGGCCATGAGCGGAATAGCCCAGGGATAAGCGAGTCGCAGCACCACCGGTATGGCTAAAAGCATCCAAGAAACCACCCACAGGGCGGGTGTAAGAAGGCTAGACGATTTGTGCACCGTGATTTTCCATTTCTTTCAATGCCCGCTCGCTGTCGTCGACCTTGCGATTGACGCCTCGGGTACCGGCTTTCACCAAGTAGGTAGTAAAACCATGGCGGAGGCCATCAAGTACTGTCGCGCGCACACAGTAGTCGGTCGCGAGACCCATCACGAAAATTTCCCGAATGGCCCGTTCACTCAGATAGTCCGAGAGCGAAGTCGCAATGACATGATGGCTCTCTGGGTCCACATAATATCCCTCAAATCCACTATAGGCGTCTTTGTCTGGATCAAATCCTTTATAAAAATGGGCCGTATCCGAAGGCAGATTGAGCGAAGGGTGTAGTTCGAATCCGTGGGTTCCAATGACGCAATGGGCCGGCCATTCTCCCCCGCGGTCCACGAAGGACACATGATTTAGCGGATGGGCGTCTTGGGTGGTGACAATAATATCGCCGTTGTCGTGGGATTGATTAATCCATTTCTGCACCGTGGGCATGATCTCATCACCGTGCTCGACGGCGAGTGAGCCACCCGGGCAAAAGTCGTTTTGCAGATCGACCAGGATAAGCGCTCTATGGCTCATACGTCTAAACCTCCTGAGATAGTCGCTCGGGGAGAAATACCGCATTCATCATCCCGAAATAGGTTGGGCAATCGTATCCTAATACGAGCCCTTGCCAGCGCTTTTGAATGGCTCCCGCCAAAATGACCGCTTGCCAGAGTGCGTCGGGTTTGGCATGGGAGACAAAGTCCATGTCGACGGTGAGAAGCGCCTCCCAATTTTGGGTTCGGACCTGCTCTACAAACCAGGAGTCAAAGGCCTTGGCAGCCGGATCGTATCCATACGGTCCATGAGGATCGTGAGCATGCGCCATATCGGCTGAGGCAATCAACCACACTGGTTCTGACCAAGCTTCAATGGTGCGGGCGAGTATCTCGCCTGCGCGATAGAGCTCTTTTAAGGAGACCTGCCGACTGGGGGTCATGACCACCGTGGTGAGGTTCGGCTGGCGCTCGGCCAAGAAGTGCAACGGTACTTGGGCTCCCCAATCCATCGGCAACTGACAAAAGGGACCACTCGAAGCCCCATAGGCGAGTTCGGCGCTGTCTACATCGGCGCTCTTGAAGTCAGCAGCAATCTGTCGTGCCAAGGCTTGGTTGACCGGGAAGGTTTCCTCCAGTCGTTGAACTCCCTCTTCGATGACGCCGCGCACCGTCTCACTGACAGAAATGGTCATCTTTCCTTCAGCACGGATCCCGTGGGGGGTGAGTACAATCGCGGTCGTGGCCGGATAATGAGAGAGCGCTTCTGCAGCACGGCTCAGCCCCTGAGTGATCGTTTCAAATTGCATGAGATTTGGGCTTTGTAGTTCTACGATGGCTTCAGAACCGTGGGGCATTATAGCAGCAGCACACAGTGGCATGAAATAGTTTCCCCCTCAAAAAGCTCTTTTTCTCATGGTATCAAATTCCGTGGGCTAAGAGATGAAAAATGCGGCCCCGGAGGACCGCATTTTTGTCGCGGTATCCTATTGACTAGAGAGATCCTGCTTGGCGTGTGACTTCAAGAGATTCGATAACCTCGGTGACATCTTTGGTCTTGTAGCCGCTGGCGACGCCCCAGTAATAGAATCCCAGAGAGACCACAGCAATGACGACCAAGTCCAACGGATAGTGAATGAGTCCTTTGCCGTGGTTGACAGGGGCCCCAAAGACTGACGAACCGAAGTAAGACATGCCAAGCATGAAAAGCAGATACACAATCAGCCAGATGCCACTCTTCACCGATTGGGACGAGGGGGGTTCGATTTCATTAGGAATGATGGCGCTAAAGATGAAGTAGAGAACCACCCCCACCAGAATGGTAGCAAGCAGCTTCCAGTCCGCAGTCCAACCGCTCCAATAGATGATGAGGGAAGCCCCAATAAACGCAATCGGAGAGATGATTTTGAATCCTCCCAGGCGAATCGGTCGATGTGCGTCGGGAAGCTCGCGACGGAATACTGCGGCCGATACCGGACCAATCATATAGGTAAAGGCGGTCGCCCCAGTAATGATTGTCACGAGAGCTTGCCACGCCGGAAAGGGTGCTAAGAAGATGAGACCCATAATAAGCGCTACGACCAGAGACACCACCGGGATTCCGGTGCGCTCATCCACACGCGCCATCGCCTTCGGGAAATAGCGATTACGAGCTAAGGCATACAGTACGCGGGTGGTTGATGCGATATAGATATTGCCCGTTCCCGCTGGGGATAAAATCGCGTCTCCGTACAGCAGAACCGCAAACCAACCGAGGTTCATGGAAATGGCTAACTGGGCAAACGGGGCACTATAGCTCACGCTTGCCCAGCCCTTAGCCAGTGCACCCGGCGGTACGGCGGTAATGAACACTACCTGTAATAGAACATAGAGTAAAATACCAATCAGGATCGCATAAATAATGGCGCGAGGGACGTCGCGTTGCGGATTTTTGGCTTCCCCCGACAGATCCACAGCTTGTCGAAATCCCAAATAGGAAAAGACAATTCCGGTGGTGGAGATGACCTTCATCATACCGGCACTCTTGAACGGCATGAATCCATGGGAGGTGATATTGCCCCAATGGACACCCACGATGAGAAAGATGATGATGGTCAGGCTGGGCATGACGAATTTCAATAGCGTGACGGGCGTGTTCACCTTGGCAAACGTACGCACACCCAAGTAGTTAATAAGGAAAAATACCACCATCAATGCGGCGGCCACCAAGAGGCCGAGAGCGGAAATATTGCCATTGACGGCTTTGAACGCAGGGATATAACTTTGCGCGTAGGTCACAACCGCTTCGGCTTCCACGGCGGGCACAGAGGCGTACGCAATCCACGCAGCCCATCCCATGATGAAGCTGGTCAGGTGTCCGTGGGAATATTGCGGATAGCGAGCAATACCCCCTGATTCCGGGATAAAAGACCCCAGTTCTGCATACACCAGACCGATGAACATGACGAGAATGCCACCGATGAGCCAGCTAAATATTGCGGATGGTCCAGCGCCCTGCGCTGCGCCTAATGAAGCCAGCAGCCATCCCGAGCCAATGATGGCGCCCAATGATGCCATGGTCAGGTCTAAAAGACTGAGTTCTTTCTTTAGTCCTTTATTAATCAAGGCGAGTCCTCCTTTAACTATAGATAATAGATTGAATAATGCGAAGTGCTGACATCGTATTCGACAAAAGAATCTGAATTCCTGCTCATAAGAAATGGCTGTATTTTTGTGTGAGTATCATGGGGCAGGGAGCTTGGTCGGATACCTTTGACATTATGCGGGAAATCGATGAATCATGAGTGATGGCAAGGATTCTGGTGGATGACTAAGGTCGGCGAGTTGCTCCATGAGTTGCCAGGCATGGGTATAGAATTTCTGGTAAGTTGTCCACCAGGTTTCAATGCCTTCAGGGGATTCTTGTGGGAGCAGAGGCGTTTCGGCGATATGATGCACCATCGGTCGTTTCCCAAAAGGGAGTTCATGGGGTGGCACTTGCGTGGTGACTCCCAGTTGCAGATGGGGAATAATGAGGTGGTCAATCTTCGATGGCCACAGGGCATCATGATAAAAGTGGACTTCATGACCACGCATCAGCGCCACTTCACCAAATCTCCGGATGAGTTGTGCGTTTAGGAGAGAGTGGGCTCCGGTCAGATGAATGGTGTCCTCAAGCTGGCGAAACCGTTGTTCCATAAAAAGACTGTGAGGCCCGAGTGAGGTTAATGGCGATCCAAAGAAGTGCAGGTCGCGGCCGAGCGTCGAACGCGGGGAATTGGAAAGAAATTGCGTCGTCCCGATCTAACCCCCGTTAAGTGAACACGAGCGATCTCTCTCGACGATTTTCGTAATATTGCATGGCTTTCCGTGGTTTCCACGACCGCTCACGGCG
>NZ_JBYCKN010000099.1:0-4755 GCF_057473405.1 Sulfobacillus sp. TH-112 | reverse complement strand
TTAGTGGCGTATTACTCAAATATTGTGGAATATTGCGATGCCACCTAAGTTAAGACAACCCCCCGGTAATGCGGACATATAAGTTAAGACTTAACACGAGTACATTGAAATCTGGTATAACCGGCAACGGGTGCCCAGTGCACTGGACTATCGCACCCCGCACGCGGTGTTGACCGCCGGAACAGACCCCACACCATCCTTGGGGACAAGCCAAAGGCTCTGATGTCCCGGGGGGGCGCGGTCAAGGCCGGCGTCAGCCGCCCCCAAGGGGCAGCCTTGACGGGGCGACCCCCGGACAGCGATAATCCGCCCGTACCCAAAGGATGGAATCCGTTCCATTTGTTTGACATTGCCGCGAATTTCAAGTGTCCGTGGACTTGACACAAGACCAGGATGGGCATTTTGACGGTGCTGGGTAAGGTCGAGGACCAGGGCACCAGGTCGTCCCAGACCGCCGGATCGTCGAGGTCTCGGTTAGGCAACTTCTCAAACAGGTACTGCAAATAAGCCCGTGGATTCAGCCCATTCTCTTTGGCGGTTTCCACGATACTATAGGCGATGGCACTGGCTTTGGCGCCCCGCGGGGTATTCGCGAATTGCCAATTTTTTCGTTTATGCCTCATAGAGCATAAACGAAAAAGATGGCTATTAGTCAATCGTAAAGGGCCACCATCCCAGGAGATGTCCGAGGCGAATCAAATTCGTTAGACTCGCTAGGCCCGTCACTACTCCCGTGGTCACCGACCAAAAGCGATGGGGATGCCGCGATAAATAGCGTATGGCGAGAAACCCAAAAACGACGCTCCCCACAATACTGGTCCACCAAGACATTCTCGCCCATCCTTTCTACGACGCAAGAGAGAGGCCTGCCCTGAATATACAATGCATCCCTCTCCCCGAGTGCGTCATCGACATCAAATTCTATTGGCCCGGGTCAATGTATCCTATTTGAATTTAGTCGGGGTCATTAGCTGTGATGGAAACCGGCACTACCCCAACGGCCAACGGAAAGTTAACGCCGAAGTTCCCCGTGGTTATTGACAGAATTAATCAGTGCTGCTGCGCCAGTGCCCATCGCGCCAACCAATCCGGCGATCATACCTAAATGCTCGATTCTCTACCGGCGCCTTCTCAAGGGGTGGGTAGAGCATCTCGATAGTGGTGCATCCGGCATCCACTCTATAAGATCCTGCTGTAAAAATCAGGATAGGTACTAGCCGATAGTAAAGGGCCACAATCCTAGGAGATGTCCGAGGCGAATCCAAAATAAGATGCTGGTAAGCCCAGCGACAATCGCCGGAATCAAGTCAGAGGTACGGTGTGACTGACGATAGAGGCGAAAAAAATGGGGGCCGAGCCAAAATCCCATGATAGCGCCCTCAATGATTGTTTCCCACACCATAATTACTCCTTTGGATGCTCTGGCATCTATTTTCATACTTGTACCCATACGATCTTCGCATGAGCAGGATGCTAACGCTACGAACGCCGGTATGAGTCTATAGTCCCGCGTTGCAATCGACGTTAATCGGGATCATTGGCGTTGAGCCAGACCGGAACGACGCCTAATACGGACGGAAAGTTTACTCCGAAATCTCCTCCGCTAGTGTTCACGGAATTCACCAGCGCACCAGTTCCCGTACTCGCAAATCCGACCAGTATAGATAATATACTAACGGCTGTAGAACCAGGAATAAACGAAAGGGCTGCTGCCGCTGCTCCGGTGTATGTGGCTCCTGCAGCGACTTTATTCAGCGCTTGTATGACCAGATTTGTTCCGGTGTTGTTCATCACCCACAATGTCCCATACCATTTAGAAACTCCTAAATAATATGGATTATTACTGATGTACCAACTGAATGCCATGTTTCCTGTGCTAAATGGAGCAACTATCTCCCCGTCTGTATTGGATGGGGCCCCAGGGAGTGTTGCTAGCAAACCTGCCGGTATGACGCCGTTGCTGACTGGCGCCGGCACCGTGCCCGCTTGCACCTCCGCATCGAAAGAGGTCATCTGCGATTCGACCCACTGGATTTGTGCCGTGGATAATCCATTGTCTCCCAACGTGGTAGCGCTCACGGTGACGGCGCCGTTGCTCGCTGTGGTCGCAGAGGCATTGGCCACGGCCACCGCCTGTGATAGCTGACTGGCCGTCAACGCGGTCTGGCCCACCGTGGTCGCAAGAGCATGAGGCTGCGTAAGATAGGGATGACGAGGAGCCACGCGAGTGGCGGAGGCCGTCATGGGAACGGGGGATATCGTGGTGGGCCGTGTCGCGGCAAACGCACTTGTGCTCATCCCGAGCAACGGTAACACGAGAAGGGCTCCTGCAAGACGTATTGCGGTGGTTGACTTCATAGAACACGCATCCTTTCTCATGGCGAAGCAGTCATCATCTAGAAAATTCAGTACAAACATTTCATTGGGTCGTGTTCGGACGGAGATTATACAATATTGGCACAAATACGAGCTTCCGCGACTTCAAATCGGATGGTCGAACGTAACAAACCAGGGGTTACAGCGCTCGGATGTCGGATTATCCTCCAAAGCCGGGGTCGGTAATTTCGAACCCAGTAGACGGGGGGAGCGCTATCGAAATCGGGGTTATCGTCTGCGAGCCCGACGCGAGCGGAACGGCCGACACACCCACTAACGCGATACCCGAAAACAAGACGGAGCACAGCGCCCCAAGAATGAACCATCGCTGCCACATACAAATCCCTCCTATTATTTGAAGAACCGACGGTTGTTGGACCATCCTTGAGTTGACGGTATCCCAATTTAACGATGCACAGTGTGCAATCTCTGCACACTTGTGCATGATCCGTGGAGGCATGCACTATGGAGACAACCCGGGGTCGTGCGATTAAAGCCGCGCGGCAACAACAGCATTTGTCCCAGGAAGCGCTCGCGAGCGGTATTTGCGACCGTTCCACGATTAGTCGGATTGAGCGGGGAACCTATGAACCGCTTCCCGATTTATGGGAACGCCTAGCCGAACGGTTAAACCTGCCGCGGGCTTATCCGGCTCGGGATAGCACGGGAAAGGCGACCATGGCCCCGCCATCGACGGTCAAACACATTCGCCTGGCGTTGCTGGCGAAGCACTATGATGATGCCAGTCAGACCGCGCTCACGGCGCTATGGGCCTTGTTAGAGTCCGGGAGCATTGAATCCGCCATGGATTTAGGAAGGCGCATCGTAACGGCGGTCACTGTGAGCCAATGGGGGCACGAACAAGAATGGGTGGCGGTCCTTTCTGCCCTGCTCTTCCATCAGGTGAATCGCCAAGCCTATCATGAAGTGTTCCGCTTGGGATTGCTGTTGCAACAGGTGAACGGTCAGCTCGAGCACTATGAGGACATTCTGATGATGAACCGCATTTTGTTGACATTTAATCCACCGCGGCGCGTGCGAACGGAGTTGATGATTGGCATGGGCACCGCGTATCTGCGACAGAAACAATTCGGGGAAGCCTTCGTGACATTTCAGCAGACGATGGAGGATATGACGGGGTCTGACGATGGCATCAACGATGCGAAAATACTCCACGGACTGAGCGCCGCGCATTTGGGTTTAGGGAATTGGGATACGGCGGCACGCACAGCCACTCGTGCCTCCGTGTATTATCGATCCTTAGCACACGAGTTCTATTGGCTCGCCCATCAAAATTGGGGGCGCGCACTGTTGCAAGGATCCAAGAATCGTTCGGCGGGTATCGAGGCTTTGCAAGCCTGTGCAGATCATTGGCAGCATCAACAACGGCATCAAGAATATTTATCGGTCCAAGAAGATCTGTTTATCGGCAGTTACGGGATAGATTCGGGCGTAGCGCGCAACAGTCTGGACGCCGCATTGGCGGTCGTGCAGAGGCACCCGCTGACCCTCCCACGCGGGTTTGAGGTGTCGCTATCACAAGGGAACCCCACAGCGGAATAAGAGACCCTTTCCTAGGTATACTTCTTACGTGACGTTCGGCCGCTCCGCTTGGGCGGCTCCGGGGCCTCTTGGCTCGACGAGGCCTTAGAACGCGAATTCTCCGCCGTCGTGGGGACTTCTACATTGACCGTCAACAACACTTTATCCGACGGATAGCTCTCGACCAGGGCCGCCAGGCAATTGAGCAAGTCGTCCGCTTCGCGTCGCGTCATCGGTTTATCGGTTAACGGAAAATAGGGTCGTGAGGGCATAACCAGACACCTCCTTGAACGAACACCGTATAAAAATCCCCCTCCGAAGAAGGGGGAATACGTTCATGGTCGACTATTGACCGTCGATCGCGTCGCGCTGAGCACTTTCTTTCATCGCCCGTTCCCAATCCCGTCGCGTTAAAATCATTTCCGTTTTGGCGGCGGCACCGGTCTGGATAGCCGTACCGTCACCGAACTGACCTCACTCCGATCGTCGTCAGGCTTGGACCGATGAATCAAATTAGCGAGCCATTTGATCATCCGACGCCGCCTCCTCCCAGTTTTCCTGACTCAATTGTATCACGATCGGTTGAAGGATGGAGATTTCCCAAAGAGGCACGATCGTCATTAAATGACTCATTAACCGCTCTTTGGTAGCCCGACTCATAAACACGCGCCAATCGAGTGTAATGACAAAAGCCACCCGCCAGCTATTCAGATTTCGGATCGACAGAAAAGAACGAAAGCTGTAGTGCTTCTTTTCTTCTGATAGCGATACGGTGATATTCGCCGTGGCTCGTCGACGTCCCTGCTTATGACACGTGGAAGTTACTGGCAACCACGC
>NZ_JBYCKN010000098.1:0-6057 GCF_057473405.1 Sulfobacillus sp. TH-112 | reverse complement strand
GCCCAACGGATTCATACGCTACTCCGAGAAAATGCTCCCCATGACCCAGCCTCGTATGCACAAATTCAACAGGATGTCTATTCTGAGCCGCTCGATCTTCTGGCCAAACGGTTGCTCGAAGTCCCCTCTATGCCCCAAAATTGGCGATCCATTCTCACCAGTTTTGACGGCCATGCTCGTACCGATTCGGTGGCACCCACACTTTTGTACCTCTGGGCGATGGCAGCCGTGCCAGCGAAAATCCACGCCTCGCTCAGCCAGCCTTTTTTCTCCGATATCCCCCCAGGACTCCCCGGAACGCATCCCTTCCCCGAAAACTTTTGGGCTGGTATGGGAGAGAGACTGGTACCACAATTGCTGCAACGATTTACCACCTTAGACCATCGCACAGCATTTCAGAAAGCTCATCAAACAGGCATTGCCTTCTTCGGACCGGTCATGGAGGAGTGGACCTGGGGCAGAGCCCATCTCATGGAGGCATTTCATCCGTTTCTTCAGGTCAAGGCGACGCGACCCGTCTTTGGCCGACCTGCCATGGCCATCTCGGGGGATTTTTTTACGCCCAATCAGGCTGCCTTTGCGATCGACCCAGACCTTCCCTGGCCCCGTTCTGTAGCCTATCTCCCCAGTTATCGCCAAATCGTCGACCCCCAAGCCATGGCCATGAGCCAGTTCATTCATCTCACAGGACAATCCGGTCACCCGCTCTCGACGCACTACGATGACATGTTATCGCTATATCAATTAGGACAGACGTTGCGCTTGGGAGATGCTATGCGTACCACGCACGTGAGTCCAGGTTAAGATCGCAACGTATATATCGTAGGTTGACGATGGCGTGCCAAGTTCTCGAGCAACTTAGGTAACTTACCTAATTAATGTGATACCATAGAACGGTCGCACAACAGCAATGCTTGATGCAGAAAGGACCCTATCCGTATGAACCACGCCTCAGAAATTGCCCTACAACTCATCGCTCTTCAAGATGCTTTAGGGGGCCGATACGGTGAGCTTTCACGCCCCAAACTGCGGTTGATGATCAAGCTGACTGACGGCGCCGTCAAAATTTCAGATATCGCCGACCGACTGCATATTTCCTCTCCTGCGGTAAGTCAGATGATAGACAAGTTGCAAATGGAAGGGTATGTGACTCGTCATAATTCGAGTGATGACCTAAGAATCGTCAGTATTTCATTGACAGGCAAAGGACAGTCGGCCCTAGAAACGGCTCTGCAATCGTTCCAAGAACGGGTCGATTCGCTCATGACCACTCTCGACAGCGATGAGACACGCATCTTTACTCAACTCCTAATGAAAATGACTGCGGGTGACACGAGATGAGCAAAGTACCCTCTCCGTATTCTGCCAAAGGTTGGATGTCCCTATCCATTGCAGCACGCCAACTTATTGCCGCGCGATTCTTTCGTGCCGTGTCTCAAGGAGCCCTGGCTGTGGACTTCACTCTCTATCTTAAAGTGCGAGGATGGAGTGCCCCTGACGTGGGATTACTGCTCATGGCTGGGGGGCTGTCAGGCGCTGCACTCAGCCTCATGGTCGGTGTGGTCAGTGATCGCATTGGTCGACGCATTTTTCTCCTCATCTATGAAATTGGTCTCATTATCGGTACCGCACTTATCGTCTTTTTCCCGAGTGCCTGGATTTTAGTGTTGGCGGCAGCCTTGTTCGGATTTGGGCGAGGTGCCAACGGTTCATCCGGCCCCTTCGCTCCCGCGGAACAAGCCTGGCTGGCGCAGTCGATTAGTCCTGAACGTCGTGGCAGCATTTTCAGTTTTAATGCGGGACTGCAATTCTGGGGGATGGGATTTGGGTCCCTATTAGCAGCCGTTTTACCTCATATGATTGCTGGTGCACATGGTGCCGCTGCATACCTCCCAATGTTTCTACTCAATCTGCTCATGGCCATCGTAAACCTCATTCAAATTTTGAGTATTCATGAGGCGCCACGTGTGAATGGCCCGATTCGTGAATCCACCCTCGAACAGCGCACTGAGGAAACTAAGGTGACTCGCAGAGAAAATCGCGCCCTCATGTGGCTCACCGTTGTCAATATGGTGAATTCCCTGGGGATCGGCTTAGTGGCTCCGCTGCTGCCCTATTGGTTCAACTTGAAATTTGGAGTCGGCCCGACAGAAATTGGCCCGGTGTATGCACTCACGTTCTTTCTTACAGGCATTTCGTCGCTCGTGGTCGGCCGCGTTTCGGAACGGGTTGGACTCATTAAATCGATTGTGGTGCCGCGAATTTTGGGTGTGGCATTACTAGTCGCCATACCGTTTGTCCCGACCTTTACGATTGCGGCGGTGCTTTATGTCATTCGCTCGATTGTCAATCGTGGATCGGTTGGTGCCAGACAAGCGTTTAGCCTCAGTTTGGTTCGCGATCAACGCCGCGGCTTTGCGAGTAGTTTAAATGCGGTGTCTTGGAGCCTTCCCGCCGCCTTAGGGCCGGCCATCGGCGGATGGCTCATCGGCTCGGGATCGCTTGCTATCCCCTTTATGGCGGCAGCCGTACTACAATTGGGATATGTGGTTCTCTTCCCTACTATCATGGGAAAATATGATACCACCAAACCTAACCGATCCTCGCCCACCGCATCCACTCGACCGTCTTAAACAGCATAAAACGAAGGCCCGCTTCAGCGGGCCTTCTCCCATTCTCCCAAGTGCTGGCCCATCCCCTCAAGAAACCCCATCAGATAGTGAATGGCTCGGGCGACGTCAGGGTTTTTCAACATTCCCATCAGGATCCAAATGGACATTTTTTCGGCCTCAGGAGACGACTCCGCCTTCTCGGCTGACCGAAGTCCTGCATTAAGAGTTGCGGCAAGCGAATTTGCGACTCCCTCAGGCAAGGCTCCGAGCGCCATCAGCAAGGTGACCCCATTTTTAAGTCCTCGCTTAGTCGGCTCAGAGTCTAGTTTTGTCACTAGCTGTTCCATCAAAAGTGTCCGCTCTTCTAGTAAAGCTCGTAAAAATGATAGCACCCCCGCCTCCTCTAGAGAGGATACAATCGCATCCAGGTCGTCTGTTCCCGATCTCTTTGGATCCACCAGTGTTCCAGCCAACACCTGAGGCGCCAGTTTGCTGGTCGGCCTAGCCATGATTTTCGTCCTCCTTAGTCAATGTCACCAATGACTCATAGTCAAGCCGTGCCCACTTTTTCTCAACGTGAACTCCAGGTTGCGGATGACGACGATGGTAGCGCCAATTGCGTTTTGGCAGTGCCTCACCTGGTGTATCCTCGAGCAATTCCAATTTCGCATAGGTGTGCTTATACGCTGGCGTGCGAGTATCGGCATCAAAAATTTCCGGCGTCAAGCGATTGACCGCACCTTCGCCGACGCTGTTCATGGGCAAATAGACCTCATGGCCCTGAACTCGATCGGTAATCACCACGCGCACCCGTACCCGACCTGACGGAGTGACCAGACGAACCCACTGACCATCCACAATATGTCGCTCTTCCCCAAGCTGGGGTGAAATTTCCACGAAAACGTTCGGTACCATGTTCCGGATACCCGGCACCCGATAGGTCAGATTGCCTTCATGAAAATGTTCCAGCAATTGACCATTATTGACCAAAATATCGTACTCCTCTGCCGGCAAAGGGACCTCTCTCAAGGTAATCGGTACCAGATGCGCTTTGCCGTCGTCATGGTGAAATCCATCCTGATAGAGAAGCGGGGTGTCGCGCCCATCCTCAGCCACGGGCCAGTGCAATGTACGATAGCCTTCCAATCGTTCATAACGCACTCCCCGAAAAATCGGGGTCACTTGACTGACCTCATCCATGATGTCTGCCGGGTGGTGATACTCCCAGTGAGCGCCCAGGCGATTCGCAATATCCTGCAAAATCACCCAATCCGGCCGCGCGTCCCCTAAAGGCTCCAATGCTTGATAAAATCGCTGAATGCGCCGTTCAGTGTTTGTAAACGTTCCCTCTTTCTCAAGAGAAGGCACCGCAGGCAAAATGACATCCGCAAATTGCGCCGTTTGTGTCAAGAACACCTCTTGCACCACGAGGAAATTCACCCTCTGCAAGGCCTCTTGCATTCGCTGAATGTCGGTATCCACCAATGCCGTATCCTCACCGACAATATAGAGCGCATGGAGCTTTCCATCCAGAACCCCATCGGCGATTTCTGTATTGCTTAATCCGGGACTGGCATGAAGTGGAGCCCCTCCCCAAACGGCGTGGCAACGCTCACGCGCCTCGGCGTCACTGACCTCTTGATAGCCAGGCAAATATTTCGGTTTGGCGCCAAAATCGCTCGCCCCTTGCACATTATTGTGCCCTCTCAGGGGATAGCCTCCAGTCCCAGCACGACCAATATTGCCGGTCAAAATGAGTAAATTCGCGATCGCCAAGGACGCTTGAGCACCATTCCCTTGTTGCGTGATGCCCATGGCCCAAAGTATCGCCACCGATTTGGCCTCGTGAATCATCTGCGCTAGTTCTTCAATGACTGCGCGGCTAACTCCCGTGACAGCTTCCACGCGATCCAACGTGTATTCATCTAAGGAGGCTAAGTATTCTTTCACGCCCCGCACCGATTCATGCAAAAACTCTTCATCGAGCCAGTGCTGGTCCGCCAAATACTTTTGGAGTCCCAATAGCAAATAGGGGTCTGAACCGCTCTGTGGATGGATATAGAGGTCTGCCCGTTCGGCCATTTCGTGTTTCCGAACATCAATGACCACCAATTTTTGGCCATGTAGCTTGTGGGCTCGCTTCACTCGGGTCGCAAAGACCGGGTGTGACTCCGCCGTATTACTTCCGATAGTGATCACCAGTTCAGCAGCCTCAATATCTTTCAGAGTACCGCTATCCGCCCCATACCCCACGGTTTCACTCAACCCTAAGGTCGCCGGATCCTGACAATAGGTAGAATCGTTATCCACATTATTGGTCCCGATCACGGCCCGAGCTAATTTTTGAACCAAGTACGCTTCTTCATTGGACGCCTTGGACGAGGCCACAAACATCAGCGAATCGGCGCCGTGTTGTTGCTTGGTTTCAGACATCTTGCGGGCGACCAGCGAAAGCGCCTCGTCCCATGACGCCTCCGCAAAACCATCTTCGTGGCGGATGAGTGGTTTGGTGAGCCGTTCAGGACTATTCACGAAGTCCCAACCAAATTTGCCTTTCACACAGGTAGAGACACTATTCACCGGGGCTTCTAGGGGAGGTTCGATTTGTAAGATGTGTCGATTATGCGTCCAGACATTAAAGGAACAGCCGACGCCACAATAGGTACAAACGGTTTTGGTCTTCTTGATGCGAGCCTTTCGCATCGTCGACTCCATGTCCGAGAGAGCAAACACCGGGCCCATCGATGGCTCGATTCCCTCAACCAAATCAATCATTGGCAATAAAATTTTCGGGTCCATACCCGTCAGAAAACCAGCCTCACCTATCATCGTCTTTTCCATCAAGGCGTTGCAGGGACAAACTGTCACACAATGGCCGCACGATACGCAGGAGGACTCGCCGATAGGTTGATTGTTGTCCCAGATCACCCGGGGACGAGGAAGACTCCAATCAATCGAGAGGGTCTCATTCACTTCGAGATTTTGGCACGCCTCCACACATCGTCCACATAAGATGCACTGATTCACATCGTATTGGTAGAACGGGTTAGTCTCGTCTACCGGCGGATAGGGCTTGGGCGTATACGGAATGGTCTGATGTTCGATCTGTAAAAGTTCCGTAGTGTTATGCACGGTACAATCCCCGTTATTGTTGTCGCATACGGTGCAATATAAGCGATGATTCCCCAAGATGCGCTGCATCGCTTCGGTTTCTCGCGATTTCACCGTCTCGGTATCGGTCACCACCACCATATTCTCTGTGACAACGGTCGCGCAAGCGCGCCCATATTCCCCGTTCACTTCTACAATGCATGTATCACAGGTCTGAATCGGCCCCAGGATTGGTAAGTAGCAGACATGGGGAATTTCTATGCCAATTGTTAAGTGAACATCGATGAGCCGATCTCCCTGGGACACAGCTACATCTTGTCCGTTGATCGAAATC
>NZ_JBYCKN010000097.1:0-10513 GCF_057473405.1 Sulfobacillus sp. TH-112 | reverse complement strand
CGGCGGCGATAACGGCACTTAAGAGCCCGGGAAGATAGAAGCGCCAGGCCTGCTGAAACGGCGCATTGATGCTCTTCGGCCACCCAAACGCTTCACCCATCGCCCATGAGGTACTGGCTGTCAACGCAATCGCTGCAATAGTACCCGCCTCGACCAGTCCCAGTGCGAACAGCGATTCCCCAGTGGAACCTAAACGCCGTCCTAAGAGCGCGATGATTTGCTCAATATTGTAATTTTGTGCTCCCGGGTGGCCAAATGCCAGGGTGCCCGTGAGGATAATGATGGCTAAAGCCACTAATACCATGATGAGCGATCCGATGGCAGTATCGATTTGCCCGTGACGGACATCCTTCACAGTGAGGCCCTTGTCGACGACGGAACTTTGTTGAAAAAATAGCATCCATGGTGCGATGGTGGTTCCAAAATTGGCCAGTACCACAAATAAGAACGCCGCTGTGAACCCGCCAGGGATGGTCCAGTGCTGAAAGCTTGCCGCCACTCGATTCCAGTCAGGGTGTGCCATGAGGGCGAGCGGTACAAAAACAAGGTTACCGGCGGCGATCCACAATGACACTCTTTCCCAGGAACGATACCGTAGTACTAATAAAATTGACGCATCTACCACAATGCCGCCCAGAGCGCTGAGTACGGGTGGAACGCCGAACACGGACATGCCCACTGTGATTCCGATAAATTCGGTGATGAGGGTCAGTAAATTGGCGATGACTAAATCTGCGAGCGAGAACCAGCCCCAAAAGGCACCATATCGTCCCCAGATCATTTCTGCATGCCCTCGATGGGTGACAGCACCTAGTCGAACCGTCATTTCCTGCACAACAAATGCGATAATCCCGCCTAAAACAATCGCAGGGATGAAAAATCCAATGCCATAAGCTGCTCCGGTCTGGGCATACGTTATGACTCCGCCGGCATCGTTGTCGGCGATCATCACCAGAATGCCTGGGCCAATCAGCGCCGCCATGAGCAATAGCTTTTTGAGGAGCGTTGGCGATTGTCGTAGAGCCTCAACACGAGCCTGGTCCTCGGCACGCAGTCGGGCCTCTTCTTCATAGATGGATAGCGCAGTCGCGGCTTTTTTCACAGTAATCACTCCTCGAGGCTCCCCCGAGGAGTGATCGGCTATTGCGCGAAGGATACTCGGGAAAGCACAGAATAATATTGATGGTTCCCACTAAAGGGATATCTATTGCCTCCAGGGTCTGTACTCACCCGGGTCGCCTCCTTTGCTTAAAAAGAAAAGCCTCCTGAAATCCAGGAGGACAAACGGCACTATCCGTCATCCCCCTAGTTGAGCTTTGGCACTACATCACGTGAGAATCTCAACGAGATTCAGCCACTTTGGAAGAAGCCTTAACCCGGCAACTTCTGGTCTACTCCTTAGCGTCTTTCGACGGGTCGGCGCAGTGGCCTATATTAATGTAGACGCCTCGCCTAACGAGGATTATCGTCACCCTAAATGATATGCCGTTTGATAAAAAACGTCAACCCGGAGATCAAAATTAGGTGTATTCGTATTGCGGTGCTCTGCGAAGGCGCACGGCTTGGGGACAAGCCGTGGCCGAACTCTGCGAGAGATGAGGAGGCTTTCCACAAATTTCTGGTATCCTTCCCCATCAACGTGATATTGTTACCCACTTGACCAATTATCCCTGACTGTGGCACGAGACGGTTTCATCACGGCGAGACGCTATTGATCAAACGTATGACAAAGGCCCGACGCTCTACCGCGAGCATTGCGATGCCGCTATAGAATCCAGTTATGGCGATCCCGGTGGCGAGTAGAAGGCGGTTCTGGATCGTGCGATTGTGCTGGGATATACTCTACTCATCACATTTCTATGCGTAAAGTTGCGAGATGGGGTGGGTTAGATGAATTCGCAACCGGCTTTTTACATTGTTTCGGGCCAGTGGGTCGCTGTAGATCACCCTCGGGTGACGATGCCGGTATCTCGCCTGGTCGCGTTGCGGGGCGTTGCGCCTTCTATTGCAGAGCACCCTGAGTGGACATGGGAATCGGATCACTGGCGCATTAGTTGGCCTACGTTAGGCGTGCACCTCTCGGAGCATCGTGTCCGTACATTAATGACTCGGTGGATGCTCATCCAAATGAGCAAAAGGCGAGCTAAACAGGGGCAGGGATCTCATGTCTACACAGGAGAAAGGAATGGAATAATGCCACCAGCATGGCTTCCATTATTACAACATTCTCCCACGTATTTTGCCGTATGCGGAGGCATGGCCGTTAATTATTATGCACGCCCACGTCAGACCGACGATTTAGATATCGTCGTCTTGATTCAAGATATGGAGATATGGGATGCGTTTTTCCGAGATAACGGGTGGAGTCGCAAGGGCCCGCTAAGCATTGCAGGATGGACCTATTCGAACGGCGACTTAGAAATCGACGTTTTGACGTCCGATGCGGATTGGGCAGCACGGGCGATTACTGAGGCGCAAGATGAGTTTCATGATGGCTTACCGATCATGCCTTTGGTTTGGCTTGTCTGGATGAAACTTGATGCCGGCAGGACTGGTGATCAAACGGATGTGAGCCACATGTTGGGGCGGTTGACTACTGAAAAATTTAAAGAGATCGTCATGATATTAAGTCCATGGTTGTCTATTGAAGATCGTGAAGATCTGGAGAGCCTATATCAGCTGGGACAATGGGAGATGAACTCAGAGAATTAGGTATCGATTTGCGTGGAGACATGGCTCCCATCGATGAGTACAGGAGTGCAGGCTGGGTGGGATACGAATTGGCTCAACTGGATGCATATTTTGGACGGAGCAAACGGGCTAGGATTTTTGGAAATAGTGTGGCTACCTTGTGCACATTGTTGCCCTCCATTTGGGACCGTTCCGTTCAAGCGTCCACGCGTTGACTATGCGTTTGACGAGCGATCCTGTGCCTGATGATGCCTACAGATGCTGTTGGCAATTTCGGGGGTTTCTTGCATGCAAGGGCGTCGATGCGTCATGCGCAAAGAGACGGAGTGCTTTCGCGTAGGTCGAAGGCGGTCTCGAGGCTTAACCGTCATGACAAGTTTCTCTTGGGCCGCCCACCGCCTCAGACCCGGACATGCGCCATTAACGCATCTGAATCCCCAAAACACTCACCCCGAAGTTTCCTGCCGGTTGTGACCCGAGGAAATGGTAGATGGAACTATGGTTTCGCGGCCAATCTGTCCCTGCTCGGAGGCTACGTTGTATCCGTCATCAGCTGCTGGGCATCCGCCGGCGGCAACGTTTCATAAGGCGTTCTGGCGCAGACCTGACAGCGACAGGCTGCAGATATTACGCCTCCCGCGTGCTATGCATGGGAGGGCCCTTGATCCATCCATTGCGTCCGGCGACCAAACCCCACGAGCCGAACGGCGTGGCCATGCGGGCATGGTGCCAACTCATCACTCTTTTTTGAAGAAACGTAGTAGGGAACGTCTATCTCAGAAATATCCGCGATCACATATCCAGGAAGATTCAAACGATTCGGAAGTCGTGGCAATGGCGTGCCTCTCAAAGGTGTTTTCCGTCTCGGTCCATCACAGCCTATGATTTTATAACGGCGGAGGAGATGGCACCCAAAAAGTTGCCTCAACCACAGGATACGAATACCCAAAAATGGGTACCGCCGTGAGCCGTTGCGGATATTTTTCTGCGCCGCTTGCACTCGTTTCGGGAATGATGCACAGTGGCCTAGATGACTCAAGAAAATATTTGATCTTTTAAAGAAGGGGAGCCCATTTGACATTGCGGGTGTCGCAATCCGGAGCACGTCGTTTTTTGCTTGAGGCATTAGATCTGCATTTGATGGTCGCTCGGAAACCCGTTTCACAGCACATACAGCGTCTGGAAGCGGTGCAAATTGACCCGGTGGCACGCGTCAGCAGAAACCAGGACCTAGTTCTTTCGGCACGCTATGCCCACTATCAACCGTCCGATTTAATCGATGCGTTGAAGAAGCATAACGTGTTTGAGTACCGGGCGAATGAAGCATCTATTCTGCCGATAGGTGACTACCCTTTATTGGAAGGAACGCGTCAACGTATGCGCACACGGCTCGATGGGGAGTTGGGAAAGTTCGCATCGGTAGTAGAGGAAATCGTTAATCGGCTCCGCACCGAGGGCCCATTGCCTTCCCGTGCATTTGACAGCACTGAGAAAGTGAAAGGATATTGGGATACCTCACTTGCGTCCACCAAAACCACTAGCCACGTGCTCAACTTGATGCTGGATACGGCAAGAATTATGGTGGTGGAGCGGGTCGGAACCATGCGCTATTTCGACCTTCCTGAGCGAGTTGTCCCCAGTCACCTCTGGGAGGCTTCGCTCTCCTGCGCGCCCCTCAAGGCGGATGCGGCTTTGTTCGATAAATATATTCGCGCCTATAAGCTTGTGCGTGGTGGACATGAGCGGCTTGGATGGGGAACACATCCCATGGCGTGGAGACAAGCCGAACTTCACCGGCGCGTGCAGCAAGGCACCATTACTCCAGTAAGTATTGAAAACGTGGATTCCCCGTACTATGTCGCAACCGTGGACATCGAACGCTTACAGTACTGGAATGAAAGCTCTCGGTTGTGGCCAAAACATCGTATTTGGTTCTTGCCACCGCTGGACAATCTGTTGTGGGATCGCAAGCGTCTTGAGCATTTATTTGATTTTTATTATCGCTGGGAAGTATATGTGCCAGCGGCGAAGAGGACGTTTGGTGTCTACGGGATGCCAATTTTGGCGGGCGACCAGCTGGTGGGTCGCATCGATCCGGAGGTCCGCCGCAAAGACAGTCAGTTGGTTATTCATAATATCGCCTGGGAAGAGGGATTTAGACCGAGTCCGACATTTCTGGCTCACTTTGAGAGCGCATTGGCGTCATTTTCTGAGCGATTGGGAATGAAGGACATTGAGTGGCACGGTCCCAAAAATGGGTATGCGTAATCGGAGATTGATATCGTCAAGCGGATGGGCGGTCATGAGGACTTCTTATCAATGACATTCGTTGTGCGGCGCTGTGCATCGCATATGAGCGTGTTATAAGAATAAATTGCGTGCGTCGAATTGGGATGCGCCGAGTGTTTGACGGAGGGTGTACCCTAGGTTATTCTGCTATTAATCGATATTTATCGATGGAGGTGTGTGCCATGGATTGGGTTAACATCTTTCGAGCCTTGGGACATGAGGTACGTTATGCACTTTTCATGCAGCTCATGAGAGGATCGGGTGAAACGTCTTGTTGCGGAGCGATTGAATCTCATGAATCGGCTTGTTGTGTCGTTGACTTGACCCGGGCCATCCCATTATCTCAATCGACGATCTCGCACCATTTGCACATTCTCGTCGAGGCCGGTTTAGTGACACATGAACGCCGCGGCACGTACAGCGTCTATGCCGTCAACGAGCCGTCGCTGATCGCTTTACAGGGGTTTCTCGAAGAGGTTAGGATCTGTCGAGGTGAAAGTTCATTGCCTCCTATCGCAGTCTTACCCGCCACCTAATTTTTTTTTGTTGGATTCATCGATCTTGATCGATGAGCAAACCGTAGGAGGATGTCAAATGAAGTCATTTAATCCTGATGAAATTCGTACTGCTGTTCGTGAGAATTATGCCGAGGTCGCAAGAAAAGGGGACACGGCTGGTTGCGGTTGCGCTCCTGCATCCTGCTGTTCAGACGGTTCTGTCAGATCGGTCGCGACGGTCTCGTTGCAATTAGGTTATTCCTCAAACGAGATCGAAAATGTTCCCGCTGGCGCGAATCTCGGGTTAGGCTGTGGGAATCCTCAAGCCATTGCCGCCTTACGGCCGGGAGAGACTGTGGTGGATCTCGGAAGCGGTGCAGGCTTCGACTGTTTCCTGTCTTCCACAAAGGTTGGCGATTCTGGACGTGTCGTAGGGGTTGACATGACCCCAGAGATGATTCATAGGGCCCGGAACAATGCTCAACACAGTGGCTATACGAATGTCGAATTTCGGTTAGGAGAAATTGAACATCTACCGATCAGCGACGGGTTTGCTGATGTCATCATATCTAACTGCGTCATCAATCTGTCTCCTGACAAACGGCAAGTGTTTCGCGAGGCGTTTCGAGTGTTGAAGGTAGGAGGGCGTTTAGCCATTTCTGATGTAGTAGCAACGGCTCGTTTACCTGAAGAGGTTGGTGATGACATGGCGTTGTTAGCTGGTTGCATTGGAGGGGCGGCATTGATCAGCGACATCGAAATTATGCTGAAGGAAGCGGGATTTTCATCCATCTGTATCGGCCCAAAGGATGAAAGTCGGGAGTTTGTCCGACAATGGTCACCGGGCCACGATGTTGCCAATTATGTAGTCTCTGCCACAATTGAAGCCGTAAAACCCGCACCAGCACCAATTGATGACTAACTGGTTGATGGCGGGCCAATCGTAAATCAGGCATAAACATAAAATGTATGAGATGTTGCGGTGGCGCCATCTACCACCAAGACGTCGTGCTGAACTTCGTGGGCCACAGTGTACCTGCGCGGTATCGGAGCTCCAATCATGTACGCAAACTACAGTATCTTTGTCATCGTTAGGGCTGCAAAAGATGCTCCGTGCCATGTAAGCGTGACTTGGTGGAGTGCTTGAAACTGGTCTTTACGCCAAAAATTCATAACACGGGCATCATACTCGGTTGCCACGTCGATGCGGATCGACTGCCCTTGGTGCATCCTGAGATACGCTTCAAGCGAATGATAGACGCTTTGTCCGAAGCCACGACCTTGACATTGTTCATGTATCATCAGGAGGGATAGGTAGGTCTCCCGGTCGATTTTGACATCGAGGAGCCCAATGACATGCTGAGTCGATTTTTCTACTATCTTTAACGGCACAAATCCATCATCTTTTACGGTGCGTATTTCATCCTTCATCCACGGAGCGGTGACGGTGTGGCGACCGAGATGATGAGTGCAGAAGTGGCGATGAGAGTTGTATATAGCGACGAGATCCGCAATATCTTCTGGATTCACAACGTCGATATATGCATCATGGGTTTGAAATAGCATGAAGATCCTCTCATCTCGACGGTGGTGTTTATACCTGTGCATCGAAAATCCTTTGTGTTGCATTATATCATGCGCGATTTGCCCCCAAGGACATCACTGGGGTCAGTGAACCACGATACTTTTCCTTGACCAGGGGGCTCGCGAAGTTTATCATTGACCAAACGGTCATTGCCAGGAGGCCTGAAGCTATGCCACGTACAGACTCAGCCAATCAAGAAATTCGTGAACAGCGACAGGCGCAGATTCGATCAGCGGCCGCGCGACTCTTTGCGCATTATGGGTACGTCGGTACTCGCATTGAAGATATTGCGCAAGCAGTGTCTATGAGCAAGGGCCTTCTCTATCACTACTTTGGGAGCAAATCGGAGCTCTACGCGGTGCTGGTCGATCGTGCAAGTCGCGGTACAATCATGCTTTTCGAGGAGGCGCTGAACCGGCCCGGCAGTGCTGCTGACCGCCTTCGATGGCTGATCACGCAATCCCTGGAGGGACTCATTGAGCAACCCGATATGTTTATGGTGGTTATGCAAGCATTTGTGAGTGATGCTGTGCCTACGCAGGCTCGCGAGCAAGCAACGGGATTTGCTCGGAAATCTCAAACGATGCTGATAGAGTTCATCCGCTCGGGTCAAATGGAGAATGAAGTGGTGGAGGGAGACCCGGAGCAGCTCGCCATGGTACTGGGATCCTGCATTCAGGGGATGGCGGTCAGTCATGCTATCACGGGGAGCGTGCCGGCGATTTCTGAGGCGGTTATCGGTCTCTTTACATCGCCTTCGGGCCAAAAGACCTGAGAAATTTTTTTATACTATGATTGACCGAACAACCGGTCAAAGAAAGAAGGAACACGTTGTGAAACCACCGCAAGTGTCGCTTCGTGGATGGGTGATGGTCGGGCTTTTGGCGGGCCCATTTTTAACGATGGTAGACAGTAGTATTGTGAATGTTGGCCTTTCAGCGATCGCGCAGAATCTACATGCATCTCTTCAAGGGACACAGTGGGTTGCGAGCGCCTACCTGCTATCGCTAGGACTGACTCTGGCTCTTGTGGCGGATGGTGCGAAGCGATGGGGCTCTTTGCGCTTGTATACCGTGAGCCTCATCGGATTTACTCTCTTTTCGGGATTGAGTGCACTCGCGCCCTCCTTGCCCTGGTTAATAGCCACACGTGTGGTTCAGGGACTTTTTGGCGGGCCTCTAGTGCCCTTGGCGATGAATATGTTGTTTGGATCCGACAGTCAAACGAAAAAGCAGATGCCGGCGGCGGCTGGAATGGTGTTGTTTTTGGCGCCTGCCATTGCTCCGGCCCTGGGGGGCGTATTAATCCACTTCGGTGGATGGCCGTTGATCTTTTTGGTCAATGTTCCGGTGGGACTGGTGGCTCTCATTGGGGTCCGTCATATACCTCCCCTTTTAGGAGGGGCCGCGCACGCTGATGTACCGCGTTTTGATATCGTAGGATTTATCGGATTGGCTGTGGCACTGACATCAGTGAGCTATGGGGCCGTCGAGGGCCCACAACGCGGATGGAGTTCTGTAACGGTATGGCCGTTCGTGATGGGAGGTATCGTTCTCTTGGTACTCTATGGATGGTGGTCACGCCATCGCCAGCATCCGATCGTCAATCTTTCCGTTTTCGATAATGGGCAATCCGTTATAGCGTTGATCCTGTCTGCGCTGGTCTCAATCGTGATGTTTGGTGTCGTCTTTTTGGTTCCAGTATTTATGCAGTCCGTTCAGGGACGAACCGCGTTGGTGGCCGGTATGACCCTTCTTCCGCAAGGACTCATGACGGGCGTTGGAGCGGTTATTGGGAACACCCTGCCAGAAAGATGGGGTATCCGGCCTACGGTTCTCATCGGTTTGGTTCTCTTAACGTTCAGTACATTTTCATTATATCTGGTCACGGTAGTGTCGCCCGCGTGGGTCATAGCAGTGCTATGTATTGGACGTGGTTTCGCGATTGGACTGGTCATTCAACCGCTTCTCAACAGTGTGATGAATGCGCTACCTGCCCGTGCGGTACCGGATGGTACTACCGTATTTAATATTGTGGAGCGACTGGCTGGCACCATCGGCATTGGTCTCTTGGTGAGCCTCTTTGCCGCGCGAGAACAAGCGCGAATTAGCTCTCAGGCGGTAAGACACCATCTTTCAGCGTCACAAGTACGTCATGCGCTGGCGAGCCCCGAGCATACGGCGACCACCGTGGTACAGGTGGTTCACAGAGGACAAACGTTGGGATTTCACGACGTCATGGGTGTGGTGGGGCTGATGAGTGTCATCGGATGTGTGCTTGCAGTGGCGATTCGGGTTCCCCGAAAGACCACCGAAACCACGACGGATGTTAGCTAGCAGTTGTGGCAGGCATGGACGCGGATGGCAATACGTATCGCACGATTAGGAAAAGCCGTGCCTCTCCCTAACCGTGCGAGCAAATAACCATAAACATTAGGATTAGTAATATGTTGTTATCATAAGCTAAAACTCGGACTTTGGTGTCTCAGGTTCGTCTCAATGTTCGGCTCCCAGTCGCGTCATGGCTTCCAATAAATGCTCAAGCGCTTGATCAAGATAGCGATAGTAGGTCGCTCGACTGACGTGAAGAGCTTCTGCGATTTGAAGTGGCGAGTGTCCCTTTTCCAAAAAAGTAAGGCGCAATATTTCTTGATCTCGAGACGACAGCGAGGGTTGTCGGGGATCGTTTAAGAGTTTTTCTATCGCGCATTTTACCGTGGAGACCGATTCGTTCAAGGCCGTCAGTAGGGGTGATAGGCTAAGGGCGGTCGGTTCGCTCCAGTGATTGAGAAAATAGCGGACGTCCTCAGCATTTATGGGCTCATGGGACTTGATGTCAAGTCGTGTTGACAAGATCTGTCGGATCCACTGCCCAAAGTGTTGCTGGCGTAAGTCCAGCACGAACAACTCTTCGTTAAGATCAGGATCTCCGCTAATAGGGAATGGTTGCGATTGATAGCCTAAGGACCGAAGGAATTGTTTCAGCGCAGGATTGGTGAGTAACAAGAGCCCTAATATTCCCGCTTGGAATGACAGCTGGTCTCGGGCTATCACACCGAGAATTTCTTGAGGGGCATAGTGATTCTGATGGAAATTGATGCCGGCTAAAATATTATACATGGCGGTGGCTTCATCGATCCGGCATCGAGTAATGCCGAGATTTCGTGACAGAAGTTCCTGTACTAATTTCGGATGATAGTTTTCCAAGAGGGCGAGGGATGCTTGATGAAGTGGCACTGCCACAAATACTCCCATCGGTACGCCCTCTGAGGTGCGCGTCACGCGAATTGCTTCGGGACATGTGGCGATCACATCGTCAAAAAGGTTCATGACTTTGTCGTGTGAAAGAGGTAAACTTTGCCGATTCCACTCGCTGATGAACTGGCGGCAGGCGTCATAGTCTTCTCGCCAGTATGCGGTGACTGTCAGGCCCGATAATGGCAACGACAAAT
>NZ_JBYCKN010000096.1:0-13964 GCF_057473405.1 Sulfobacillus sp. TH-112 | reverse complement strand
TGGGGTGCCGTCGAAGAAATTCACGTATTGACTAATCTAGATCGGGTTCCAAAGCAAATTGTCCGCGATGTGGAAAGCGCACTGCAAGCAACATGGAACCTGCGTGTTGACCATAAACGAATTTCGGTCGCCCAGATTCTTCCCGAGGGACAAGTGGGACAGTGGCTGGGTACGGAGCCGGCACAATTGCACGTACGTGAATATCACTTGGAAGCGGACGCCGTGCAGCAAACCGGGTATGCCCGGGTCATTCTTTGCTGGTCTGATGAAGACGAAACGGCGTTTTCTGGGGAGTGGACCGGGAGATATCTTCCCAGTCAGTACTATCAAGCCATGGCTATGGCGGCGGTGGAGGCAGTCAACCAAGTGCCGTTGATAGGTGAACCAGTCGTCTTGGCGGACATTCGCACCATGGACTTGGCGAATCGTACCCTAGTCACTGTGGCATTAAGTCAGTACGACAAGAGGCATCGAGAAACGATGATTTTTGGGTGTTCCGAGAATCGCGGCGACGGCCAGGGGGCAAGCGTTCGCGCTGTTCTTAATGCGGTCAATCGACGTCTTGCCCATGTGGTTGAGAGCTAAATTCACTGTCGAATATCATACAGTAATCAAGAGAGGAGCAAAGAATGTGACGCGACGCATTGAGGTGCCGCCTAAGGATAATAGTGCGCCGGTGCGGGTTCCGGGAATGACAAGTTCACAGCGCAAGCCGTCCGGGGTTTTGGGCGAACGGCATGTGTCTTGTCAGGAGCCCTTATATCGTCTGTGGATTGATACTAAAACGGCTCTTGAACTGGTGTTTGACGATGGTTCTGAGATTAGCGGTCTGCTCGTGGCGCATGACACCTACGCCCTCCACCTTGTTGATCATGAAGGCACAGCCATGCTCATATTTAAACAGTCATTGCGGTGGATCCGGCCCGCTAGCGACGATGCTGAAGCGCGATCTGGTATTGCGCCAGTGTGATGGTTAATGGAAGCGTTTTGAGTGCCTCTCGAATGTCAGCAGCTTTGCCTTGCAATAATATGACGCGAGTCATGATAATCCCCTCCCTATGAAAGCTATCCCTCGATAGTTCTTTTTGCGTCTAGTGTATGAGCATAACGAGTGAAATATCCGGGTGCCAGTAAAGAGTGGCAGGTTTTGAGGCTATATATCTCGGTACCATGTGGATATACGCTGCCTGTCCGTGTGGGAGCGGTGTTGCGCCATGCCGGTCTGCTCTTCACTAAGGTGCTCGATACGGTATGTTGGGGCATAAGGGGCACTCCCTTTAAGAAGAGCCGCCGTCTAAATGAGCGGTGGCAGAGATGTCCCAGATGGTTCTTTGTCCGCCATTGTTTGCATACCCTGGTGCAGGGAGGTGGGACAAATGGTGACCGCGCCCGGCAATCTCTTTCAGGAGCACTTTGGTCGCTACACGATGCCTCTTTACGTGGTGATGGCCTCTTTGGGGGTGGGCTTGTTGTTTGGGGTGTTGGCCACAGGGACGTTAAGTATTGCTGACCGAGTGGTGTTGGTGGACTATATTCATAAATTTTTGGGAGTTGAAGCGGTAGGACCGGTATTGCATGGCATATTTGCGCAGGCCTTGGCAGCCAATTTGAAGATTGTGGGCTTAGTGTATCTTTTGGGGGTGTCAGTGGCAGGAATGCCGATTGTGGTGGCTCTAGTGTTTTTTCGTGGATTTGTGGTGGGCTTTTCCGCCTCTTTTGTCGTCTCTACTATGCACTGGCATGGAGTCCTCCTCGGCATTGTGGCTATCGGGCTCGATAACGTATTTATGTTGCCGGCTCTGCTAATAGTGGCAGCCGTGTCATTGGGATTCTCATGGCAGCTTGTTCGGCCTAAGAATCGTGCGGTGTCTCTAGGGAAAGGGTTCGCGTTTTTCACGGGATTGGTGGTAGTCATGGCTGCGGTGACCTTGGTCGGCACGGTGTTGGAATCTTATGGCGCTCCGATTCTTATCCATGCTTTAGGACCAATGGCTCTGTGAATACCGGGCATTGAGTTCCTTCTGGGCATTTGCTACCCTAGCTATGATGAGGGGGAGGATTATGCTGGGACGTGTTTCCGTGGTCACGGGTGGACTGGGCTACATCGGTCAATCGATTGTGGCTGAATTACAGCATTTGAATGAAGAAGTGGTCATTATTGATCGCCGTAGTATCGAGAGTCAAGTCCCGCGGGTGCGGGTGATTACCGGAGACATTCGCGATGGGCGGGTGTGGCGTGAGTTATCTCATACTCAGGTGAGGGCCGTATTTCACTGTGCTGGCCTTATTCAGGTTGGGGAATCTATGACCGAACCGGCTCGGTATTTTGACGATAATGTGTCGGCTGGATTGGCCATGTTGGACCACTTGCGATTATTGGGCGACATTCCGATCGTTTTTTCTTCGTCAGCCGCCGTGTATGGGGTTCCCGACGAGGTGCCGATAGCGGAGGCCGCGCCACTCCAGCCACTCAGTCCCTATGGAGTGACAAAGCGGCAGTTTGAGGAGATTCTTCAAGCGTATGGAGCCGCTTATGGATTGCAGTTTGTGGCATTGCGATATTTCAACGCGGCCGGTAGTCATCTGGGTATTAGAGAAAATCATGATCCCGAGACTCATTTGTTGCCACGGATCGCTCAAGCGATCAATGCAGGACAAGCCCCGCAGATTTATGGTCAGGACTACCCGACTGCTGATGGCACGGCAATTCGAGATTACATACACATTTCTGATCTGGTGGAGGCGCATCTTCGAGCTCGCGCGCATCTTGAAGGTGGAGGAAGCAACGAAATCCTCAATGTTGGTTCGGGACGCGGAGCATCGGTGTTGGAAATGATTTCAGCATTTAAACAGCGGGTGCCAGCAATGCCGGAGCCACATGTGCAATCGCGACGGATTGGCGACCCTCCCGTATTGGTAGCGAATATTAATCGAGCGAAGACGATACTGGATTGGCGACCTCAACAATCGGACATTGAGCGCATCATTGACGAGGCGTGGCGAGGCGTGAAATGAGCTTCTTATTATTTATCGGGGCAGCGTTCGGATTTGCCGGAGTCGCCTTGGGTGCGTTTGGTGCACATGCCCTGGCTAAACGGATCGCGGATGATCGAATGCGCATTTATCATACGGGCATCCAATATCACCTTATTCATGCCTTGGCCATTATCGGGGTCGGGATGTTGGCCTCACAAGTGGGCCGAGGCTCGCTATTGGCCCTTGCCGGGTATTCCTTTGCCGTAGGGATTCTTCTCTTCTCAGGAAGTCTCTATGGGTTGGCTGGGCAATGGATCCGAGGCAAGTGGGGACTCTTAACGCCGGTCGGGGGAGTCTTCTTTTTGCTGGGATGGGTTCTTTTAGCCATCGCCGTGTGGCCCTAGCAATATCGATACTGATTGAGAAAAAAGGATGTGATGATATGGACTATCAGCAAGTGAGGCAAATGCTTGGCCTGCCGGACATGATGTCGGTGGGATCGATGATGGTGATCGAACCGCACCCAGATGATAATGAAGTCGGGGCCGGGGCCACCGTGAAGCACCTCTGCGAGACCGGCTGCGCGATCACTTATGTGACCGTCACCGATGGACGGGCAGGCAGCGAGGATCCCGAGATGTCTTCTCAAACCATGGTTCAAGTGCGCATGCGCGAGAGGCAGGCGGCTAATCAGATTCTCGGGGTGGGTGAAAGTTATAATCTGGGTTTTGAGGATGGAGGAGCCTGGACTGAGCGTGAAGCCATGATGGCGCTTATTCCTTTGATCCGCCAGTTTCAGCCCGAGATGGTGATGACGGTCGATCCCTGGACCCCGTATGAGAGTCATCCTGATCACATTAAAACGGGTAAGGCGGTGGCGGCGGCCATCCTCTATGCCAAAAATGGTATTGTGCTGAAAGGGCATGGGAGTCCCTATGATGTGCCACAAGTTGCGTTTTATGGTTCCGCCTATGCCAATTACTTTGTCGATGTGAGTGCCACCTGGGAGACAAAACTGCAGGCCATGCGATCCCATGCCTCTCAATTCGATACGCCTAGTTGGCCGCTATTATCGGGATTTCTCACCGCTAATGCCGAACGACTGTATGCGGAGCATATAAATCAGGAGAGACCGGGTTATGCTGAAGCGTTTAAGGTGCTTTCCACTATGCAATTGCACTTTTTCCCTGATGCGATGGGGAGCTAAAGATCTACTTGCCGAGAAGAGCATGCGATGGTAGCATTACATTGATTACTATAGATTGGCGCTAGGGGTGCCCTCAGGGCTGAGAAGCGGGATACCGTTAACCCTTAGAACTCGACCTGGATAATGCCAGCGGGAGAAAGTGCCGAATACGACACCGTCCTCACCTGTTGACCGTCCAGGGATGAGGACGTTTTTATATGTCATCTTCAGATTGACGAAGAGGTAGAGGAAGTGATGGAGGAGGATGGATGTCGTGTCGAATCAATGGAAGATGCGGGATATTGTGCTCACCGCGGTGTTTGCAGCCATTTGTGGCGCGATTTATTTAGGATGGGATTTGCTCTTTAAGGCCTTGCCGTCGTTTAATCCGGTGGTGCAGGCGACCTTTAATGGTCTTTGGTGGATTGCAGGGGGTATCGTGCCCTTTATTGTGAGGAAGCCCGGGGCTGCGCTATTAGCAGAAGCCATCGGAGGATTTATGGAGTTTGCGCTAGGAAGTCCTTATGGAGTGCAAGCGTTCACGATTGGAATTGCGCAGGGCATTGGTATTGAGTTGGGATTTATGCTAGGGCGTTATCGTCACTATAGTTTATCGTGGCTGTTATTTGCGTGTGCTCTAGGAGGAATCGGCAACTATATCTACTCTTATTTTTACTATGGCGTCGACCAGTATACAATCGCCACGCAAGTTGGCTATTTGGTGGTGACGATGATTAGTGGAGCGATTCTGGCGGGGTTACTGTCGTGGCTAGTGGGGCGCGGGCTCAAGCGTACCGGAGTTTTGCAGAACTTCGCTATTGGTAAAGAACAGGCAGGCGTTACCTCGTAATGGTGCTTAATGAGTCTAAGCTCACTCGCGACACCATGATTGCCCTTGCGGGAGTTGACGTCGCTTTTGCCGATAAGACGGTTTTGAGAGATATCCACTTGACCCTCCGACATGGTGAGTCGATGTTGGTGGTAGGTCCAAGTGGATGTGGAAAATCGACCCTAGCCATGCTGATCGCGCAAATTATACCGCAGAGTATTGAGGCGGAGGTTACGGGTGAACGTTGGTATCATCCCAACATGGCACAACCTGGACGGGTCGGTTATGTCTTTCAGGATCCGGACTCTCAGTTCTGCCAAATTCGTGCTGGCGAGGAGGTGGCCTTCGGACTGGAGAATCTTGCGGTGCCCTCCGACGGAATGGAACCATTAATCGATGAAGCGCTGCAATCGGTCCATTTGCGCATTCGTCCTGAGGTGGAGCACAATACGCTGTCTGGAGGTAACAAGCAGCGTTTAGCACTCGCCAGCGCTTTGGTATTAGATCCCGATTTGGTGATCTTGGATGAGCCGACTGCCAACCTTGATCCGCGAGCCACGGCTGACGTCTTTTCAGAGATCGCAAAGCTGCAAGCTCTGGGCAAGACGCTATTGGTGATAGAGCACAAATTCCTCGATCTGGTGTCGATTATCCCAACCATGGTGCTAATGAGCCGGCAAGGGGACATTTATCGTGTGGGACCGAGTCAGGAACTGATGGTGCAAGAAGCCGAGTGGATGCGTCAAGAGGGGCTGATTGTAGACCGTCGGGTTGCGATGTCTGCCAAAGGACTTCTCATCTCAAAGCCACTGGTGGAATTGGAGAATGTCGCGGTGAGGTATACGCGTCATGGTCCCGACGCGCTATCAGGGATAAACTTGCGGTGTTTTCCGGGAGAATTAGTCGCGCTGGTGGGGAGTAACGGAGCCGGAAAGTCCACATTACTGAAGCTTATCGCCGGACTGAAACGCCATCATCAAGGAAGAGCCATTCATCCGGCGGTATCGGAGGTCGCCTTTGGATTTCAAAATCCGGAACATCAATTCATCTTCGAACGCGTGGTCGATGAAATGAGCAATCGGTACGTTGAGGGCGTCATGCCGGAGGATACCCGACAGCAATTGGAGCAGTTTGGACTCTTGGACCATGCTCGTCTCAGCCCCTATTCCCTCTCGCAGGGGCAGAAGCGGCGCTTGTCTGTCGCTTGCATGTTGCAAAAGCCGCACAGCCTGTATTGTCTTGACGAGCCAACGTTTGGCCAAGACGCGAGTACTCGGGATGTGATTATGGAACGTCTGCAGGAGCGGCAACGAGCGGGTGCTCTGGTGATTATTTCTACCCATGATTTAGACCTGGTGGCGGAGTATGCGACACGGGTCATTGCCATGGATCAGGGAGAAGTGGTGTTTGACGGGGAGCCGAGCGAACTCTTGACCAACGATACTGTGTTGGACCAATGCCACCTAGTGGCGCACTCTGGGCTGAGAGAACCTCAGGACGAACCAGGTAGCTCCTCGCCCCAATTTATGACAATGGGAAGTCGAGTGAAAAAGAGCACTATGGGGCGGATTAATCCGGTGTGGAAGTTGCTCGGGGTGTTTTTGGCGGTGGGCTTAACTGCCTTTGCCCATACCTTGCCTCAAGCGATGACGTTGGCCGCCATTCCCCTGGTCCTACTGGTGACGCTAAGCGGCATATCTTTACTATCCGTAATAAAGCGCCTTTTACCGTTTGTGCTCTTTTTTGCGCTCTACACTTGGATGATGACCGCATATGCTGCTGTGGGCCCACAGACCCCGGTCTTTCACCTGCTGTGGTATCGCTTGTCCTATCCCGGATTTATCAAGGGGTTGATTTTAGGGTTTCGAATGTTGTCGGCGGTTAGTTTTGGTCTCTTATTTGTCTCTACAGTAGATTTAGTCGATCTCGTGAAGGGATTGTCTCGGATATGGCACATACCGCCCAAATTTAGCTATGGCACCTTAGCGGGATTGCGGTTCTTTCCCAGTTTCATCGAAGAGTGGGACAAACTGCGCCTAGCTCGTCGGGTTCGTGGACGCGACCTGCATTGGTCTCCGGCACGAATTGTCACCTATGCCCTGCCTCTTCTTAGTGATGCGGTGCGGCTCTCTGAAAGGGTGGCTATTGCCATGGAGGCCCGCGGATTTAAAGGAGAACCGATGCAGGTGTCCACGGCCCGTAGCTACTATCATCCCATCGCCAGTTCATGGCGGGATGCTGTATTTGTGATTCTCTTGCTATTTGTCACCGTGCTGGCTTTATGGCATTAAAAGGGGAGGTTCTTGAGATTGGAGCTATGCGGGAGACCCTTCTTGGTGGGATCAAGATAGTTGCGGATGTGGGCGATTGCCAATCCGATTTCCCCGAATCCTGTCGCTATCAGCTTGACTTTTCCAAGGTAAGCCGCCACATCTCCGGCGGCGTATACCCCAGGCAGATTGGTCAACATAGAGGAGGGATCGACAGGAATGGTGTTGCCTTGAAGTGTCACTCCCCAAGTCTTTACTGGCCCTAAGGAGGGAAGGAACCCTAGTCCACCAATGACGTCATCCACCGCTTCTTGGGACTCTTCTCCGGTGGTAACATGTTTTAGGGTGACCGACTCTAACTGAGCGTGGCCGCCAAGATGAATTACCTCATAGGGCGTCCTCGTTGTGATATTGGACTTTTCGGCAATAAGTCGAATGCTCTCTTCTTGTCCGCGGAACTCCGTGCGACGGTGAACCAGTATCACCTGATCCGCATAGGGGGCAACCGCGAGCGTCCAGTCAAGCGCTGTATCTCCCCCGCCCACCACCATCACGCGACGGTGGTGAAAGTATTCGAGTGGCGGAACAAAATAGTGTACGCCATGCCCCTCAAGGGACTCGGCTTCAGGAGCGGTAAGCCGTCGCGGAACAAACGCGCCAATGCCTACGGTAATCAGGAGGACCCGGGCATAGAGGACCTCTTGGTCGGTTTCGACCTGGTAATAGAGTGAGTCACTGGTGGTCACGGGAGCGATATGGATCACGGAGTGCCCGAGTTTTACGGTGGGAGAGAAATGCATCGACTGCTCGATGAGGCGATTGGCGAGGTCTTTTCCCGTGATTCCGTAGAAGCCTGCCACATCATAAATGGGTTTCTCGGGATAAAGGGCATACAGTTGCCCCCCTAAAGCAGTAAGACTCTCGATCATGGTGACCGACAAACCATGAAGTTTTGCCATGGTGGCTCCAAAGAGACCTACTGGGCCGCCACCAATGATAATCATATCCTCAATCTGCAATCTGGTCCCTCCTGCCACGTAATCAATTTATGATAACAAAAGTACCGAATTTGCGCGAGGCGTACTGGAAATGTCTGACGCCCTCTATGAGAGCCAAATGAAGAGGCCAATGAACGCATGCTTAGCCTCTCGGAACGGCGCGATCCCAAACCGATGCTAAGGTAATGCCGCCGAGAATCAGCATACAACCCAGCCATTCGAACAACGTTATAGATGACTTAAGCCAAATTAGTGATATGACAAGTGCGGTCGGAAGTTCTACTGATGCCAGAATTGCGGTCAGCGTGTCACCGAGCTTGGGCGCACTCAAATACAGTAAACCTAGGGGAAGAACGAGACTAAAAATGCCCGCGACGCTCCCGTACCCGACAGTTTGGGACCAGTTCTGGGTGAAGAGGTGGCTAGGGTTGTGATAAAAGAGGAAGACCGTCAGGGCGGCAATCACGATCGTCAGGAACGCGCTATTCAACACAGGGGTATCCGACGCAATGCGGGCTTGCCAGAACAAGGTGAAGGCATAACTCACTCCGGCACCGAGCCCTTCGATCATCCCGAGGGTGGTCAACGGGCCGTGAAACTGCTCACTTAACGCTAGGATGGTGCCGATGACGATGAGTGCGATAGCTGCGACCTCAATAAGACTGGGACGTCGTCTCGACGCTAACCATCCCATCACGGGAAGCATCCACGAGAATTGAAATAGAAGCAGGACCGCCATAGCTGGGGGAAGATGCTTTAACGATTGATAATAGCAAATGGTAGTAGCGGCACTGGAGACTCCTACGGCCAAAAGGGGCCAGACGAGGTGTGCGCGTAGGCGCATGGGTGGAGACTTCATCAGATATCGTGCGACGACCAGAAACAGTAAGGCGGCCGGATACTGTAGCATGCTCAGGGAGGACGTTGCCACGCCGGAGCGCACAGCTTGTTTGACAAGGGGAGTCACTAGGCCATAACTGGCTCCCGCACAGAGAACCGACAAGATGTGCACTTTGGGTGTTTGCGCCACGAGCCGATCGCCGATCCTTCCTGATGATGTCATGCCTGCCCTCACTGTATCATATCTGTTTGTCGTTCGACCGGACTTCCGTGTGGTGGTGGATTTTGGGACAGGTCCTAGATTATGAGAAAACACCCTGCATTTCGATAATCCTCCATTTAATATCACGCCAAGGCAGCCTACCCGCTCCCTGGGCATCTGACAAAGTCCGCACTCTTTTCTACCATAACTACGCCAAATTGTTTAAGAATGACAACCGGGGGAACCGGTCTGTGGGGTGAATCGTGTGATCACGTAGGGCCTACCTCTCGTTGCCCGAACCCGTCAGCTAACCCCGGAGGCACAACTTTGAGAGAGGGGTTACTTCATGCGTATAACATCAAAAATTGCCGTGTTGAGTACGGTCGGCATTGCGAGTGCCGGATTATTGAGCGGAGCAACGTTTGCCGCGACGCCCAGCACCACCAGTCTCGAGGCGATCCATCCTGCCATGCAACAGTCCTTACAAATCGGTTCGCAGGGGCATTGGGTCTGCACCCTACAAGCTGATTTGAACCTTCTGGGGTATTCTGCGGGTCCTATGGATGGAATTTTTGGTCCGCGGACGGAGCGAGGGCTGGTGGCGTTTGAACAAGCTCATGCTCTTCCCGACAGTGTAGCTACCACCCCGGTCATCTGGCAGGATATCCTTGCGGGGTTTGATATTGTGCCTGCCGCGCCAGAGTCTTCTCCGACAACGGCCCAGACTTTGGCCAATACCCACCCAGCAATGCGCCAAGTGCTCACGATTGGTTCGACCGGGCACTGGGTGATGACCCTACAGGCTAACTTGGAAGACTTAGGATATCTGCCTGAGGGATCAGACACGGGATACTTCAACGCGGCCACCGAGACGGCACTCAAGGCCTTTCAAAAGGCCACTGGATTGGCTGAAACCGGGGTGACATCGGAGGTCACTTGGCAGCAGATGTTATCGGGATTTAAGCTGGTACCACCAATCAGTGGGACTACCGCACCAACACTGGCAAGTGGGACAAGCACCACAGGGTCGACGTCCACCTCGGGCAATACCAGTTCGAGTATTAATAATGGACAAAGTGGCCCGACCTTGCCCGAGGCCTTTCCCGAGCCCAATGATCCGGTGAGCGAGCCTTCGTTGAATAGTCCGTCCGACGGCGTGACGGGGGAATTCACCTCATCCATCAAGACTATCGACGGTCGCCCGGTATTGCATGCCTATCATATGGTTGCCACCTCCTATGGTCCTAGTTTGGCCGATAACTACCCCTATGGACCGGTGGACGCCTTTGGACAGCCGTTGGAAGACGGGATGATTGCCGTTGACCCGTCGGTTATTCCATTACACAGTGTACTGTATGTGACGGGCTATCATGATAATTACTTGCCATCAGGGGGCTTTATGGGAGAAGCTCTCGATACCGGGGGCGCTATCCAAGGGGATCGCGTAGACCTCTTTATTAACGCCGATCCTACCGTGATTTCGGATTTTGGGGTGCAGCAGGTTACCGTCTATACTTTGGGGAATTAGCGAGCAATGCCTTGGTCCAACCGAGTGGGATGGCGCGAATTATTTGGCCATCCCGCTCTTCATATCGTAGAATAGAGTTGCTTAGGTATGAGTTCGGAGATGGAGGCCACGGCATGTATTCACCATTAGCAAATCGTTTGGACTTATTGGTGCAAAGGTATCGCGAAGCCATCTTAACCCATCGTATTCAAGTGGGGGCCACTCTGGTGGTCGAAGAGGAGGCCAGAGCGCTCGGGGTGCCGACGCATGTTGTCCGTAATGCGTTTCAACACCTGGCGGGGATAGGTCTGGTAGAACTGCAATCCGGGGGACGGGCAGTGGTGCACGCCAATAATATTCAATCTCTTCAAGCGTTGGAATTTGGCCATACGCGGCGGCGCGCATAGCCCCTGCGGAAAATTGCCATGGCTCTTAAGTCCCGTCAGCGCGATGGCTTAAGCGCAGTGGCGGGAGCGGCGTGACTAACATCACTAGATGACCTGCGAGAGGGCTCTCATGGCCCTCTTTTATGCAGGTTTGGTCTGTATGGGCCCGTTCCTTCTTACTTTGCGGTCCTCGCTCTGGACAAACACGGCTCCCGGTTTACGGGGCGCGACCACAAAAGGACATGACAATCGACGGCCTTATCGAGGTGTCTCTCGTATTGATCCCATCCGGGATAGGACACCGACGGCTATTCCTGTTGGCCAGCCAGCTCTGAGTGCCTCGATGGAAAATTCTCTATAAACTAATCCTTTGGCAGGAGAACGCTGTCTGAGTCGCGAAATGAGTGGGCAAACATTGCGAAGGGGGACACAGATGTTTGCCGAGTCGATTGCTAATCGTCACTCTGACGTTCAAGGATCCATGCTGTTATCAGAGATCTTGCCGAAACTGGCCGATCATCCCGGACTGATGGTAGTTGAAGAAGGAAAAATCCTCGGAGGAATTTCTCGTGGCGAATTATTCCGCACCTTCGGAGAGTATTGGATGAATGAAGGTCCGGCATCGCGTGAAATTATGGAGACACCGGTGCGCAATTTTGTGCGTGAAGTGCCAATTTTAGCTAATGGTACTCCTGTGGAAGTAGCGATTGACCTACTTGTTGACGGGGCACCTTTGGTGATTGTCGAAGATCGCCGTAATCAACCATACGGCGTCATTTCGTGGATCGAGGTGAATCAATATCTACGGGAGATTACCGGATTAAACGACCGTGATTCCGTGCGTTTTTCATTAGCTCTCTTGGATATTCCTGGGCAGTTGGCTCGGGTTGCAGAGGTGGTGGGTCGTGCCGGGGCCAACATCACCGCAATAACCGTGTCTGATCCCAAAGTGCTCAATTGGGTTCATGTGGTGCTGAGGGTAGACAGAGAACATGCGGATATCGCGAGACTGGCTCTGCAACGGGCCGGAATCGATATTGTCACCGAGCATCAAGGACGAGTCGGATAGGGAACAAGAAATGCCCCCGAGGGATACCATCCTCGGGGGTATGATTTAGTCGTTGAGTGCTTGTAATAAATCGTCCCATAAATCATCTACGTGTTCTAGGCCCACCGACAAGCGGATGAGGTCGGCAGAGGCGCCCGCCAACACTTGCTCTTCGTCACTCAATTGTTGATGGGTGGTGGAGGCGGGATGAATGGCCATCGAGCGTGCATCACCGACGTTAGCCACGATGAGCCAAAGCTGCAGCCGGTCCATCACTCGGAGCGCTCTTTCTTTTCCGCCATTAACCCCAAAATTCACTATCGTTCCATAGCAGCCATTCGCAAGGTAGCGGTTCGCCAATTGATGGTTGGCGTCATGCGGTAATCCGGGATAATGGACGAAGGTTACTTGCGAATGGGCCACGAGCCGTTCGGCCAAAATTTTGGCGGTTTGAGATTCCTGCGTGATGCGCACCGGAAGAGTTTCAAGACCTTGTAAGATGTAATAGGCGTTCGTCGGTGAGATGGCAGCACCGGTGTCTCGCAACACTTTCACCCGAAGTCGCGTAAGGTATGCGGCTTCATTGAGGGTGGAAAAAACTAATCCATGATAGCTCGGATCGGGATGTGTGTATTGTGGGAAGCGGGGGCTATTAAAGTCAAATTTTCCCGCGTCCACCACGATGCCTCCCATGGCGTTACCGTGGCCGCTAACCGACTTGGTTAAGGAATGCACCACAATGTCAGCTCCATGGACTATGGGTCTTTCGAGATAAGGGGTCGAAAAGGTATTATCCACAATCAAGGGCACCTCGTGACGGTGCGCCAACGATGCCCACGCTTCAAGGTCGGTAATGTTGATGCGGGGATTCCCCACTGACTCGACAAAGACCGCTCTGGTGTTGTCCGTAAAGAAAGCATCTGCCTCTTGCAGATGATCATCTGCCAAAAACCTCACCGTGATGCCGTAGTCACTGAGGGTGGAGCTAAATAGCGTCCAAGTTCCTCCATAGAGAGAAGTGGAAGCTATGATTTCGTCACCGGCTTTGGCGAGGTTGAGAATAGCGGCAGTGATGGCTGCCATTCCGCTCGCGAAAGCTACTGCGCCGATTCCGCCTTCCAATTGAGCTATGCGCTGTTCTAGGACATCAGTGGTGGGATTCATAATGCGCGTGTAGATATTACCGGGTTCTTCGAGATTAAACAATTTTGCCGCGTGTGAGGTGTTGTCAAAGTGATAACCCACCGTTTGATAAATGGGGACGGAGATGGCGTGAGACCCGGGGTCGCCCTGGTATCCACCACGAATGGCAATGGTTTCGGGTCGCCATTGATGATTTGCTGACATAACTATAAGTCCTCCCTTAGCTCCCATCGGGTCACGTGTTATGGACCCAATTGGGGGTATATAGTTGCGGCGTGTACGAATCACACACGGTGCACCAGTGACCTCTTTGGCACTGTTGATTGAATGATTAGGGACCGGCTAGGGAATAGAAAAAGCCGACCACTCTTCGGCCGGCGAAAACTTTATGGTAAGCTCCGGCCTCTCATCGTTCAGCAAAATGCTGCAGGATTTGGCACCGACGTGCAATTGCACCGGTTGCCGTGGCATCATTGGGCCAGTCCCTCCGCCACTCTCCATAAGAGGTGATGATATTACATCACATCAAGGGCGTGATTGCAAGCGAAGTTTGCGTTAGCATACCGCTTAATGATACCT
>NZ_JBYCKN010000095.1:0-10042 GCF_057473405.1 Sulfobacillus sp. TH-112 | reverse complement strand
CGCAATGCGCAGGCGGGAGACGAGTCCGCACGCCATCAACTGGTGGAACGGCACTGGAACTTAATTTGGCACATCGTCCATCGATTCTCTGCGCGGGGCTATGATCCCGATGACTTATTCCAAGTGGGAGCTATCGGGCTTTTGAAGGCGATTGACCGATTTGAAGTCGAGCGCGGGCTGAAGTTTTCCACCTATGCGGTGCCATTAATTATGGGTGAAATACGTCGCCACTTGCGGGACGATCAGCCGATACGGGTGGCCCGATCGCTGCGCGAGTTAGGACTTAAAGTCGAAGTCACCCGCTCACAAATGGCGCAAAAGTTGGGGCGGGATCCCACGGCTCTGGAAATTGCGCAGCAATTGTCGCTTGATGTCGGCGACATTACCGAAGCCATGGAGGCGGTCCGGCCCTTGGCGTCTTTGAACCAGACCATCGAAACGCCCAACGGATCGGAGTCTCCGTTGGGAGATAATATTAGCAGCCCTCGATCCGAAGCGGAGTGGCTCGAGCAACTTGCGCTCAATCAAGCATTTCAAACCCTAGATGAACGAGAGCGTTACATTTTGCGCCTGCGCTTTGTTGAAGGGCGTACCCAAATGGAGGTCGCGAGACAGTTGAAGGTATCGCAAGTGCAAGTATCACGGCTGGAACGCCGCGCACTGGAGCGTCTTAAGCTAGCCCTAAGCGACGACGACAAGGAAACCTCTTAGCGTATCGCCGGCGCCACCATGAGTGACAGCCTTAGATTTTGATCATACTAACTCCTGAGCTAGCGTGACAGCTCGGGAGTTTCTATATTTGTGGCGGAGGTTAGGAATGAAAAATTCGGAGTATCAACAGTTAACACAATCGATGATGCCGAAACGGCCCATAATGCGTAACCTACTCTGGGCATTCATGGTAGGCGGATTAATTTGTCTCGTGGGTCAAGGAATTGAGTGGTTCTTCATGCAACACGGGATGACGGCCAAGGAGGCGGCCTCCCCTACCTCGGTGGTGCTGATTGGATTGGGTGCGCTTTTGACCGGTGTCGGATGGTATGACCGTATTGTCAAACGAGGAGGAATGGGGGGCTCACTTCCCATCACCGGTTTTGCGAATGCCATGGTCGCTCCCGCAATGGAGTTTCGCACCGAAGGGCTCTTAATGGGTATCGGTGCACGCCTCTTTACGATAGCAGGACCCGTACTGGTCTATGGTATGACCGCAGCCTTTGTCGTGGCTTCCTTACGGTATTTCATTACGGGGGTGGCTTAAAGCGTGGCACCTATGAATCGACGCGGGGCAACCTACACTTTTTCCAACGTCTATCTGGAATCATCGGGGTCAGTAGTAGGGCCCAAAGAGGGTAAGGGCCCCCTAGGGTCGCTCTTTGATGTCGTATGGGAAGATGAACGCAGTTCGTGCAACTCCTTTGAAAAGGCAGAGTTAGCCCTTTTACAGCAGAGCTATGGAGTGGCATTGCATAAGGCCAAGCGCGAGTGGCACGAGATAGACTTCGTGGTGGGTGGAGACTTGTTGGACCAAATTATTACCACCAATTTTGCCGCGCGCCAGCATCAACGACCCCTAATCGGTCTCTTTTCGGCGTGTGCGTCCTTCAGCGAGGCAATGGGGATTGGAGCCGTTCTTTTATCAGGACATGGCACCGAGCGTGTGATGGTCTCCGCGTCGAGTCACCACTCCACTGCCGAACGTCAATTTCGATTTCCGCTGGAACTTGGGTACCAACGCACCCCGACGGCAGCGTGGACCGCAACGGCGGCTGGATGCGCCATTCTGTCGCGAAAGCCATCCCCGATTAAAGTGGAGGCGGCGACCTTTGGACGGGTCATAGATTTGGGAGGACAAGATGCCAATGATATGGGGAGTGCCATGGCGCCGGCTGCATTTGACACCATCAAACAACATATGGCAGACATGGACCGCGAACCGGCCAGCTATGATGCGATTTATACGGGTGACCTCGGTCACTTTGGATTAGAGATGCTACGGCGCTATGCTGAGCCCACAGCACTTCACTTTGGCGATGAGTTGGATGATTGTGGACGCTCGCTCTACGATGCGAGTACCCAGGATACTCACAATGGCGGCTCCGGTCCAGGATGCTCGGCCAGTGTGTTTGCAGGTCCTTTGGTTACCCGTTTGATGGATAGACAGTGGGAACGCCTGTTGTTGGTAGCCACTGGTGCGCTATTTTCCCCCACAACCTTTCAGCAAGGTGAAACCATTCCTTGTATCGCACACGCCGTCGCACTATCCCGAGAGGAGGAGGCGGAATGACCTTTGTCTGGGCGTTTATCATCGGAGGAATCCTGTGTGTAATCGCACAATTAGTGATGGATCTCGGAAAATTCACTCCTGGGCAAGTGCTCGTCATCTTTGTCGTGTTGGGTGCCATTTTCGGAGGTGTGGGACTGTATGGGAAATTGGTGTCCTTTGCTGGGGCGGGCGCCTCAGTTCCTCTTCCCGGATTTGGTTACACCATGGTTGAGGGAATTGGGCAAGCTGTGAAGGCCAAGGGGGCGCTCGGACTCTTCACTGGGGGGCTAACAGCCGCCGCTGGGGGGATCAAAGCGGCGGTGCTATTTGGGTTGGTAGTGGCACTTATTTTCAAGCCAAAATCTTAGGAGGTCAGTCATGGAGTCCACGCGTAAACGAGTAATTGTCCTGACAGATGGCGATCATACCGCCTATCGAGCGTTGTCCAAAGTCTGTGAAGAACTATCGTGTCATCCTCTTCGAGCGTCGGCCGGGAATCCCACGCCGATGAGCGGCCAGGAACTGTTACAAGCAATTCAAAATGCGCCTCAAGACCCGGTGGTGGTGATGGTTGATGATCGGGGTGACGCCGGCACCGGCAAAGGCGAGAATGCGCTTCAAGAACTCTTAGAATCTCATAACATCGATCTCCTAGGGGTGGTCGCGGTGGCCGCTAACACGCATCCGGTGACAGGGGTGGAAGTACAGGAGTCTGTGGACCGCGATGGCGAGGTGGTCCATTATGCGGTAGATAAGGAGGGCCAGACGGTGGCGGGTCATGTTTTGAAGGGGGACACTGTGGATGTGTTGGGCAACTATTCAGGCGTGGTGGTCGGACTCGGCGATCCAGGCAAAATGAACGGGCATGACGCCATCAGCCGAGGGGTGCCGGCAACACGTGCCGCCATTGAAGAAATACTCAAAGAAAATGGGATACGTTCCTAATGCTCACCAGTGTAAGGTGTTTTGCCGATTTATCCAATGATTTGTCGTTCTGTAGAGGGATGTAAGATCGACGGTTAGTCGATTTTATAGCATTGGCAATGGTGTGTGCCAACGTTTGGCGTAACGCCCATCGATACATCGTGAGGGTCTTGGTGAGCCCTTCGCCAGGGATTCCGGCGGCTCCGAGGGGTTTCGCGTACCGACTTTGTTTCTAAGGCGTCTAAGGCATGGATACCGGTGTCTTCGTTCACCTCCTGATCCTCGCGCAGGTCACGCCGATCCGGTGTTCACGGAGCCAGTCCTTCTCGGTCTGGGGGAGATCTAACTCCAGCAATATGTGTGTGATCACAGTGGGGATGTCCTTCCGTAATGCGTAGAAGCTCCAAGACTTGTCACGGTGGTCACACACAAACCCGGCATCCTTTAACTTGGAAAGGTGGTGCGACACGGACAATTACCCGATAGGTAAAATAACTCGAGTCGCGTACACGGAGAAGTCTGAGAATGTGCAAACAGGTCGGATCACCCAAGGCGCGCCACCGTTCTGCCTATTCCTCATACACACCCATCCCTCCGTCATCGGTATATTAGTATATCGCGATGAAATACGGCGGGAATTTTTTGAAACGACTTGTTCACATAGATTTGAGCAGGTAAATATCTCTTGAGAGCGTCCTGCTGGTCACTCCCATACGACGGTGCAAGCCGATATGTCTCAGGGGTGAGCGCCGTTTTTTCCATCTTGGCATAAGCGATACTTCAGAGAGGTTGACCATCTCTTTCGGCTCATGCTAGGCTCTTAGTAATACGGGATGCTTTAGTGCATCCCTCGATTTTTGGGGGCTAGACGATGCGACCAGATACCTACCAGAGGCATCCCCATACTGGAGCTATCAGTATCGGTGGAGTGTGCATTGAGTCATTAGCAAATCGATGGGGTACCCCATTATATGTCCTTGATTATGAAACCATGGTGGCTCGCATGCGAGCCTATCAGCACGCGTTGTCCACTCTTACGCCTCCAGGGATGGCCTTTTATGCTGGGAAAGCCTTTTTATGCCGGGCGATGGTGGAAACGGTAAAAGAACAAGGGTTGGGACTGGATGTAGTGTCTGGAGGGGAGTTATATACCGCCGTTCAGGCCGGATTCGATGCGGCCCAGATTATGTTTCATGGCAACGTGAAGACGAGCGAGGAATTGGAATATGGACTGAAGGTTGGGGTCGGGCAGTTTGTGGTCGACTCGCTTGATGAGTTGGAGCGACTGAACCGCGTCGCCCAGTCGTTATCGGTGATTGCGCCAGTGTTGTTGCGACTGACTCCTGGGATTGATGCTCATACCCATGACTTCATCCGCACCGGGCAATTTGATTCGAAATTTGGCTTTGGCATGGTCGAGTCGATTGCGGATACGGCGGTAGAGAAGGCGATGGCGTATCCATTTGTGAGCTTAAACGGATTCCACGCCCACATTGGATCGCAAATACTGGAGTCAGAACCGTTTATTGCCAATGCCGAGGCACTCTTGCGGTATAGTGCCCATTGGCATCAAAAAACCGGGTTTTGGCCCAAGGTCCTAGATATTGGTGGCGGCTTAGGGGTGCATTACGCCATCGGGGACGAGCCGCCAGCGATTGGACCTATATTGAGTGCCGTCCAAAGCTTGGTCATAGAACATACCCCTGTGGGCAATGCGGCTCCTCGTATCGTGATGGAGCCAGGGCGGTCGATTGTGGCTGAGGCCGGGGTCACTATTTATACTATTGAATCGCGAAAGAAGGTTATTGCAGGGAAGACCTATGTCGCGGTCGATGGCGGGATGGGAGACAATATTCGCCCAGCACTTTACCAAGCGCAATATGCCGCAGAAATTGATAGTGCCCCTGAAGACAGCGGAAGGGAATTAGTGTCTGTGGCGGGTCGCTATTGTGAAAGTGGAGATATCTTGATCCATAATGTGGTCTTGTGCGATCCTCGGTTGGGCCGCCGTCTGGTCGTATTCAGCACCGGGGCGTATAACTACTCGATGGCCTCCAGCTATAATCGGGTGCCTAGACCCGCCGTGGTCATGGTGCGTGACGGCCTAGCCTATCCCTGGGTGAAGCGCGAAGGCTGGGAAGATATGATACGACTCGATGTGCCTCTTCACGCACCCCAAGGTGTGCGGAGCTAATGGCGGCGGAGAGCTATTCAGCTGAAGTGGTTCAAGAGATATTTGATTTACATCAAGTCGCTGATCGCGTACGTCGTGATCCGCGGATAGCACGAGAACTGAGCGTATTCAATCTGGCGCAGGGGGTCGCAGCACGCTGGCGAGAAACGGAAGATATGCTTCAGGCCAGCGAAGATGTTCCGGTAGCCGCATGGATTGTGCGAAAGAAAGTCGAAGGGCTCATACGACCCGACGAACCTGACGAAGAGGTTCTTGATTATGATACATCGGTTCGACCGACCTGGCTTCCACTACTGGTTAAACAGCTACAGGATCTTCATGACCTGGCTCAAGGTCAGTTTCCGAGAATCGGGGATTCCCAAGAGGTTCGGCCAGCGGCCCCCGTCAAAGATCCGAGCCTCTGGAAATTAGTCTGGTCTTATCCTCGTCTTAAAGAGAAGAAGGAGCCACCGCCACGGATCGTTGAGCGTCGGGCTGAGCCGTTACAAGAGCGCATGATGGCGCTTTTACAGCAATTGGACACCACTCCAGAAGTCTGTTTGCAAATGGCATTGGATGGAAAACCCCGAGCAGAGTGGGTGGGGAATTTTCTTGCTGCCGTGCACTTATGGCACCAAGGGCGCATCGAGGCCGCTCAAGAGGAACTATTTGGCGACATTTGGCTCAAGCATTCGATGCCACCGACCCCCTAGAAAGGAATCGAAGTGATGTTTTCGGACGACAAGTTAGCGATACTGGAAGCCTTGCTCTTTCTTCAAACGGAGCCGGTTCGGTTAAATCAAATTGAACACTGGCTTACCTGGGATGCCGAGACAGTGCATGACAGGGTAAACGCGTTGTCGCACACCTTGGAGGAGACGCACTCCGGATTGACAATACAGTGGGTGGACGGTGGTGTGCGTCTTGTCACCCGCCCGGAATTGGCGCGAATACTGGCGCAGGCGCTTGAGATTGTCGATCCAGAACCACTCAGTCATGCCAGTTGGGAGGTACTTTCGATTGTGGCCTATCAGCAACCGATTACCAGGCTGGAAATTGAGGCCATCCGCCAAACGGGCTCAGACCGTGCCATTGAGACACTTATCAACCGCGAATTGATCGAAGAGGTCGGGCGCAAGGAAAGTCCGGGTCGTCCCATCCTCTACGGTACCACCCATCAGTTCATGGAGCAGTTCGGGCTGCACTCGCTCGATCAATTGCCCCCGCTTACCGCTGACCCATCACCGAGGGAATAATGCTATCTTTCCTGAGAAATCCTACCTGAAACAACCGGGAGGTTCTCGTGAATGGTGGCATTTCTTATATGTCTCACGATAGCTATCGCAATTGGGTTTCTTCTGCGTCGTCCGATACAAATGACCATGGATTTGTCGCTCGAAAATCGGCAACCTCGGCTTCAGTTTGGTCTACACTTCATCGGACTCTCTGGCCGTCGTACCTGGGGACTTCCCTTAAAAAATGTTGATAGCTCCTCTGCCTCCGACCCACGCCCTGACTCACAATCTCCGAAATTCGAGCCAGAGATGTTGGGACACGCGCTATGGATATTGACCCGGTTAGGGCGTATCAATCATCAACTATGGGAGCGGTCCCGGATTGTCCGATTTGACCTTCAACTTCGTGTGGGCTTTGGTGATGCGGCAAGGACGGCTCTGTGGACCGGTCATCTGATTGAAGTGATCGCCTGGTGGATGTCAGTACGGATTGTGCCCCGGACCACAGATGAACCGCATTTTGTGGTCCAGCCAGTGTGGGACCGATCCGAACTCTACTGCAATTTTACCAGTATAATTGAACTCCTTCCTTCGGATATTATCCTGGCGATCGCATACGGCCTTATGGGCCGTGATAAAGGGGGAGCAACAAGCTATGGAGAATCCATCCAGCACCAGCACGCATAACACTGCGGGGCATCCTATCGAAGCGTTAATGAAAACCGCCATGGAGTCCATCAAGGGCATGATTGATGTCAATACCGTCGTTGGAGAGCCCGTAGAGACGCGCGATGGAGGAACAATTATTCCGGTGTCCCGAGTCTCGTTTGGATTTGCGGCCGGCGGGGGAGAATATTGGACCCGACCGACCGATGCGGCAGGGCACCCGTTTGGGGGAGGTAGCGGTGCCGGCGTCACTGTGCATCCGGTAGGGTTTTTAGTGATGCATGGAGACAATGTACGCCTGCTCTCGGTCGATAAAGGTGACGTATGGGAGTCTCTCGCGAACAACATCCCGCAACTTATCGATCAAGTGCAGTCAATGGTGAAGCCGCGAGACAATACGACTGCCGCAAGACACCACAGTACCATCATCGATCCTACCACGGTGTCTTAGGTCCCAATGCATAGTCTCTTCAAAGGCATTATGGGGTTTGGACTGGTGTCTATTCCCATTCAGGTGTTTAAAGCTATGGATTCTGAGGCGGTCACCAGCCATTGGGTGCACGAAGAATGCCTTCACCGGATTCAGTATCAAAAATATTGTCCAGCGTGCGAGCGGGTGGTGGACGCCACCTCCATCAACAAAGCGGCCTCGCTTCCGGATGGACGTTTGGTTATTCTGCCACCCGAAAATAAAGCAGGGGAATCTGATCATGTGATTAACATTCTCAACTTCCCACTACTGGATGAGGTAGACCCGGTGTTCTATGACCAAGCCTATTGGGTGAAGCCCAGTAGCGGCGGGAGTCGGGCTTACGCCATTCTGGTAGCCGCCATGCGCGACATGGGTCGGGTGGCCTTGGCTGAAATGCGACTGCGTTCTCGCCCCTCACTGGCCATTGTACGCGCGTTTAATGAACACACCCTGATGATGCACCGAATGCACTATCCAGACAGCCTCCGTGAGGAAGGGATGAGTTTGGGGCCCCAGAAGCCGCAGTTCACTCAGAAGGAATTGGCACTCGCGGTGACGCTGATTGGAGAGATGAAGGAAACCTTTGTGCCTGAAAATTATCCCAATCAGCCCCGATTAGATCGTCTTGCTCAAATCGAAGAACTCGGTGAATCCGTGGCACCGCAAGAGAGAGCACCGAGCGCAGCCGCTATGGATTTGATGGAACAACTACGGCGTTCCGTAGAACAGCAATCGCGTCATGGCCAAGGGGTGAGTTAAATGATGCCCGGAGACTTTGTTCCTCCGATGTTGGCAGCCACCGCGGAAGAACCTTTTTCCGACGCCGCCTGGTGGTTTGAAGTGAAATGGGACGGTTATCGCGTTTGTATCAGCAAAAGTGATGCTCTCCGTCTATACTCCCGCACAGGAACCAACCTCTTGACGGCATACCCTGAACTCCAAGCGGTGCAGAGGTGGATTCCGCCGCAGAGTATCTTCGATGGGGAATTGGTCGCTTGGAGAGATGGGATGCCTTGCTTTGATGCTTTACGACAACCCGGGGCAAAAAATTTGACTCTATTGGTGTTTGATTGCCTTTGTTTGAGAAACCAATGGTGCCTTCATGAACCCTTTTCGACAAGGCTTCAGATGTTGCAAGAGGCGCTGCCATCTACAGGACCGATCGCGGTATCTCAAGGGATTCGCGGTGTAGGAATAGAGTACTTCCGTGCCGCTCGTGATGCTCAGATGGAAGGAGTCATGGCCAAACATCTGGGGAGTCTCTACTATCCCGGACGACGGACCAAGCTCTGGAGAAAATGTCTGGTAGAGCAAAAGGAATGGTTCTGGGTCATAGATACACACCAGACCGCGTCAGGAGAGTGGTATTGGTCGATTGGTCAACCAGACACGAATGGTGCCGCATCATCCATGGCGGTTGCGACGGTCAAGGCGCCAAGGGGATGGACGCCTCGGAAAACGCCGAACTTACCATTTCCCGCGGAGATGAGCTATCGCTCTCGAACCAGGACCAATCGGTTACGTCATCCTAAGGTCCGAGAGTGGAGGGACTGATGTGGACAATAGGGCACCTATGATCACCGCTCATCAAGAGTGGCCGAGGGTATCACACCCAGAGCGCATTCTCTTTCCTGAAGTCGGATTGACGCGAGCTGACATTCTTAACTATTACGCCGAGGTTGCTGCGTACTTAGTTCAAGAGGCTCGTGGACGCGCAGTAACCGTTAAGCGCTGCCCCCACGGACTGAATGGGAACATATTCTACCAAAAACATCCGCTTGGTGGTGGACCGATCGTGCTGCATTCCGTCGACGATATTTTAACTTGGGTAGCCCATGGGGTAATTGAGTGGCATGCTCCACTAGGGCTATATCAGTCCCCGGAAATCCACGACTTTGCGGTCATGGACTTAGATCCGCATCCACCGGCCAATTGGCAGTCAGTAATCGCGGTAGCTACCATCTTTAAAAATCTTTTGGATGTGCAGCATATTTCCTTCTTGTTAAAAACCTCCGGACAGCGAGGACTGCACTTCTATATCCCCATCGTGCCCATGGAGCATACTCGTGTGACGCGGATTGTGAAATGGTGGGCGGATATTGTTACGCGAACTGCGCCACACTTAGCCACCGTGGAACGACTTAAGAAAGACCGAGGAGGGCGCGTATATCTAGACTATTTACAAAATGGTCATCATCGCACGACGGTGATGGCCTATAGTCTACGAGCGACACCCCGAGCCAATGTGTCCATGCCCATTGACTGGTCAGAGCTAGCGCGGCCTCCGGAGCACTGGAACATCAATGAGG
>NZ_JBYCKN010000094.1:0-16296 GCF_057473405.1 Sulfobacillus sp. TH-112 | reverse complement strand
TGGTGGAAAGACTACTGCAACTCTCAGAACGTACCCGAGATGTGATCATGCCCGGATATACCCATATGCAAACAGCCCAGCCCATTGTGATGGGCCATCACTGGCTCGCCTATGCTTGGATGTACACGCGAGACTGTGATCGTGTGCACGATTGGGCAATCCGAGCTCACAAATCGCCACTAGGTGCGGGCGCTCTTTCCGGCACTTCCTATGCCACCGATCCACAATTTGCGGCACAACTCTTGGAGTTCGAGTCACTTTATGACAATTCCATTGATGCCGTGTCGGATCGGGACTTTCTTCTGGAATTTCTAAGTTTTTCGAGCCTTTTGATGGTGCATGTTAGCCGCATGGCGGAAGAATTGGTGTTGTGGTCAACCCAAGAATTCGACTACATCCGCATCGGGGATAGTCACAGCACCGGTTCGTCCATCATGCCGCAAAAGAAAAATCCTGATGTGGCAGAACTGATGAGAGGCAAAAGCGGACGTGTGTTTGGCCATCTCACAGGTCTTTTGACCATGATGAAAGGCCTCCCTTTGGCGTATAATTCGGACATGCAAGAAGATAAAGAGGCGATTTTTGACACCGTCGATACGGTAAATCACGTACTCGCGATCATTCCTGGTCTCCTCAATAGCCTTGACATCAATCGCGACCGTCTATATCAACAGGCCAGCAAACACTTTATTGAAGCCACCGATTTAGCCGACCGACTGACCCGTGAACGAAAACTGCCATTTCGCGAAGCCCATCATCGGGTCGGCCAGATCGTGACTCACCTTCTTGAAGCGGGATGCGATCGGTTTAACCAAGTTTCTCCCGAGCTCTGGGGTAAAATTGCCCCAGACATTCCCTACGATTGGCTTTCTGCGCTTTCTCCCGAGGCGCTCATTCTGGTCCGCAGCCAATCATTTGGTACCAGCCCTGTCGCCATCGACAATCAAATCATCCGATTGCAAGACTGGTTAACGATAAACCAGGGCCGTCATCACGCCGGCCATCAGGCTCCCGCCTACGGCGCCACCTTATTCCATGGTAATGCCGTCACATAACCGCTTTTGTTGGTTAAATATAAGGTGTGGTCAAGAAGCATCGGCGACATGGAGGTATAGACACCGCCGAGGTTAGTCACCTTCAGAATCCGTCCGGTGGCGGCATTAATGGCGAAAACCTCTCCGGTTTGGGTCAGCGCAATGACCGTGCCGTGTGCCACCAATACAGCAGATGACACTGGACTGGAGAGCGCGTCATTCCATACGACCGCTCCGGTACGCGCATTGAAGGCCACTTCATCGTTAGTAATCGGGCTCCCAATAAACACCATCCCATGCGCATAGACAGGGGCGCCCACCTCGATGTTGAGAGGAAGATGTCCTACCGGCTTCGGCGCCTGCATAATCTTGGTCCATATCAGCGTACCGCTTGTATTCACAGCAATCACTTTCACCTGGGGATCAGTCCAAGATCCAATGGTCGAGGTCGTATAGATCATATTATTATGCGCAGCCAATGAAGAATCGTCGAGTCCCGCAATCACATGATAGAAACGATGCTTGAAGATAATTTTCCCGGTATGGATGTTAATACCATACATGGCATAGGGATGAGCCCCGCTCACAATTAAGGTAGAGCCCACAATCACAGGCGATGCCATACTCACGTAAGAGCCAATGGGAGCACCCCAAATTTCTTTACCCGTTTTGGCATTTAAGTCTAAGACAATACCGTCCCCGTTAGCGACAAAAATCTGCCCGTTTTGATAGACAAAGGTCGGCATATCCTCGCCTAACGTAGCTCGCTTCCAAATGATTTGCCCCGTCTTGGCATTAATGGCATAGATCGCATTCGATCCTACTCCACGAACAATATGCCGAGATGAGAGCGTGAGCACACGCGAACTCTCAATGGCATTAAAAACCTCATTACCTGATCCCACATACACCACCGAGTTGGCCACCACAGGTTGCGTCATCACCCAGTTGTCGAAATGCTGTTCCCACAACAGTCGGCCATGAGCGGCACCCAACGCGTATAAGATCCCATACTGATCTTCTGGCCAGGTCGATCCGATGCTGACGGCGAAGACACGCCCGTCCGCTTCAGATGATAGGAGGAGTGGTCGATTGACGGTATAGGTCCACTGTGTAGACGCCGCAATCGTGCCTGGAAGAATATCATTACTGGATTCGGAATAGCCAAATCGAGCAAAGGTCTTGGGTCCAGCATGGGTTGAAGGCTGTTTTACGGCCGAAAAAGGAGTCCAAATCAACAATACCAGTGCCGCAAAAAAAACAATTCCTAGGGATGAAAATAGCATCCCTAATTTTGATGTGCCGTGTTCCTTAGAGGCCATCATGTCACCGTCCTCTCAAGCTCTCTCATCGTCTCGTTTTCTCACTGATAGCCATGAATACTATGTATTCAACATGCGATATCGATGATTCTCTGTGAAGTTTCTCATGAATTTCAAGAAATGGCTATCCTTAGCCGCGACAGTATACATCCTCTATGATTGGTTAGGGGAATCTTCAGCTATCCATGGCGAATTGAGCCGTCTTCGGGTGATCTTAGATACGGTTCCGTTCGGAATGGACCGCTCTTTTGCAGTGGTCATGCCATTGACCGGTTGATCGAGACCCATCGCGTGCAATACGTGAAATGTCATAGTGGTGGCATGATTCAAAATCTCGATCAGTGCTGGGCCTTCGCCGTGATCCCAAAACCCTGGCCGTGCATCATCTCGCTCCATCCGTTGTGCCGACAGCATAAACAAATGCGTAATCTCATGCATTAGATTCGGTTCATCGCGGTAAACTGGCCGTTCCTCCGACGGCGGCTCCGTTGCCTGTGACATAAAATTCCCCACCTCAAAGCATCTCTCCGCCGTTCATTATAGTCTCCTTAATGCCGCTAAAAAAGTTTCCAACAAACCATCGAGGGCGATGGGTAAATTACTCAGATCATTGCGTTTATTTAATGAAACTTATGCCACGCGCTTAGTATTTGGAGGAAGCACTCCGTGGAACCCCACCGCTATGCGATCCGGCATGAGGATCACACTCCGCTTAAAGAAGAAAATGAACTGATCAATGGTGAGGCATATTTCGCATATGAGATGCCTAAAAAAAACACCACGGTCACGGACCGACCGCACGGTTAAGTAGGCGCGCGTCGTGAGTGATCATATCCGAATCAGGCTCAGAATGAATTTGGTCGTTATCTCATTCGCCCTCTTGGCACAAGTCATCGTCGGACCCTAGACACGCTGCATAACTCTCCACGGTATGCGCGTAAATCTCGTGATCCTGCCACTTTCCTTGAATGTGCAAATAATGGCGAGACAAACCTTCGTGGACAAATCCATTCTTTAAGACCACCCGGATCGACGGTTGATTATGCGGCATGATAGCAGCTTGAACGCGGTGAAGATTTAATGGTCCAAACGCTTCCTGCAAGACCGCCTGAACCGCAGCGGTTGCGATTCCCTGACCTTGAGCACGCGCATCGATCCAATAGCCCAAGGTCGCATTTTGCCACGCGCCGCGGACGACATTGCTTAGCGCCACGCGTCCAACCAACTGGTTTGCCACCGTTACAGCGAAAGCGTAACCCTGATCGTCATCCCATCGTTTGAGATCGGTGCTGATGAGGTCTCGTTGAAATGCTAGCGTGAAGAATTCATCATTTCGAATCGGCATGAAGGGGTCAAATGCGTTGCGATTGAAGCATTGTATTTCGAAAAGTGCTTTATCATCCTTCATCGTAAATGGTCGTAGGTTCAGATTCTCAATATGTCGCACAATGTCTTTCAACTAGCCGCCCCCCGATGACTATGCTAGCATCTCCCTTCTTCGCCAACAAGGGCTAGCAGACACGCTCTAGAAAAGGCGTGTCTGCTAATAGTTTCAGCCTATCCGGGATTCGCCGGCGCTGGCAATACCCCAGGAGGATTCACGGTAACTAAGGTGCCATAGTGGACTAAGGGATAAAGTTCTTGACCGATAGCTGGGGGAAGTTCTACACACCCTAAACTTTGCGGAAAGCCATAGGACGCCCGCACAAAGGCATGCACCGCATCGCCGCCACTGAAATAGTTGATCCAGTGCACAGGATCGGCATAAGGAACCCCATTAGGATTAAGTCCCCGCATAATTTGAAAGGGCAACCGCTCATAAATCGGAAAAGTGCCAAGCGAGGTCGGTGTGACAGCAATCCCGGTGTTGGCCACGCTTTGAATCGCCAGTTTGCCATTCACCCACAGTTCCATGGTTTCCGGCAGTGTTTCGGTCACATCAATGTAAGTATATCCATCCGGACTCACTTTACCAGCCACCCGATCTTGAATAAGGGTTGCCCATACCCCGGGGCTCATCGTCCCCGTGACCGGCAAATTATTGACTCTCTCAAATTGCATGAGCGCCCCCTCGGTCACGACGGTCATTTCTCCTGGCTCCCACAACGATCGCAATACACTTGGCAAATCCGGATATTTCCACGTAAATGTCCCAATGGGAGGGTGATAAATGGTGGACTCTTCGTAGCTTAGCGTCCGCGCGACTGGCGTCGTTGACGGAGTCCAATTCACAGGCAAATACCCTTCCTCGGCCAATAGTTGCTGCAAACGCAATACCGACCCCGACGGGGTATCCCATGTCACTACCGCCGTTTTATCTAAGGTAGCGCCTGATACCGCGATAGGTCCCTTAACTCCCCCCGGAATAGTAATGGATACCGTAGCATCTGGGCCGAACCCTGTCACGCTATTGGGGACATACTCATATGTCGAGGCACTCATTTTGATCCACCGGCCTGGTACTTCTCCCTGAACCGTCCAATGAGCTTGATTGCTGATTCGCAGTGGCTGGCTAAAGACAATTTTAAACGGGCTATTAGGCGTGTCTCCCGCAATGCCTCGTCGTACCGTGACAAACGGTGCGCTTTTCCATTCTACCTTTTGCGGTAAACTGGCTTTCTCCCATGAACGCGCCTTGGCGGATACGGTAATCACGCCGTTTGTTCCGGCCTTGGGGGCCCTGAGCGGCAATGTAACTCGGCGCGTCGGATTTCGAAGCGCCATCACGGTCCCCCGCGAATTTCCGCTCGAATATAACACTTGACTCACTGGAGTCGCAAACATCAAAGTCAGCCCCGGGACCAAGTTTCTGTCGATTACTGGCTGCAACACCTGAGGAGCTTCGGGTGTAACCACCGGCAGTGACACCCGTTCTTCTTCCCATGGCAACCAAGACAATAGCGGAGGTCCCTTGATGGTCGCAATCACCATTCCAGCATCACGACTTTGGAGCGATTTCAGAGGATGCACGTACCCGTTAGAGAGAGCCAAAGAGATGCTACGATGGGCAGTAACAAAGTCGAGAGATTGCACCCTAGTGCCGAGGCCTGTGAGGCGCAACTCCGCCAATCCATGCACGCTCGTTCTCAGGCGACCTCCAGGAGAAATGACCCAAAGAGCAATGGCGATAGCAAGTAAGGGGAGACCAATATATAACAATCGTCGTTTCCTATGTGACCGACCTCGGTGGGCCGAATGAGTATTACTCACGAGTGACACCTCTCTTGCAAATTCTCTTTACAGATAAAACTCCACCACTGTGAACTATGTTGCACCACCAGAATTCGAACGGCAGAATTTTTTCACGACAGTCTTCACGCTCATACGCAATCGGTGTAGGATGTTTGTGCAATATGTCGAATAACACTCTTTTAAGAACTCATCATGACCATGTGGAAAGGATGATGGCGTGCAGTCGCGCTTGGGTCAGTCACTCATTCATCGGATTGTGCGATTAGGGATAGTCCTCTTCATCATTACGATTGGCATCACCTTCGTCGGTAGAATCCCCATCAACGATCAATACGCAACCATTCAACAACTCAGTACCCTAGACCAAGCCACCGCCCTAATAGACCTTTCTTTGGTCAACCAAGAGGCCGGTCAAAGAGGTTATGACTTGACTGGCGTCACGAGCTTTCTGGCTCCATTTCGAGAAGGGACCATCCAATTTCAAACGGCCTCTCGCAGTTTAGATTTTTGGGTCAAACGGTATCCTTCGATCCAAAAGCTCGCCTCTCGCACCATTCGAGCAGGTCAATACTGGCACCAGCATTATGGAATTCCTCAAGTGCACCAACGAGAAACGGGCGGTCGAGTATCCATCGAAGCATTACAAGCAGGAAAATCGCAATTAGATCAGTTTCGCCTGGATGCCGGTCGCCTGCACTCATTGATTGAAACCTTACAAACCCGCAGTATTCATCGGGTTCGGCAAATATCGGAATCCATTTTCCTTCTCAATACCGTCATCTTCGTACTTGCTTTTGGAACCGTCATTTCCATGGTCACCATCCAACTCAATCGTTGGATCGCTCCCTTAAACGAACTAGCCTACGCCACGAAAGAATATGCCGCAGGACGACTTGATACCATTCTGGCACCCAGCGGTTCATCAGAACTGCAGCCACTCTTTTCGAGCATCGATTCGATGCGAAACGCCATTCGGCTTCAGATTCAACACTATGGAGATCTGGCAAGAACCGACCCGTTAACGCAATTGGCCAATCGCCGCAGCTTAGAAGAGTACATGGATCGGGTACTAAGCGCTCCCGATACTCATCCTATAGCATGCCTCATGGTCGACATTGATCGTTTTAAACGAGTCAATGACCTATTCGGCCATCCGTCAGGAGATCTGGTGATTCAACAATTATCCCAAATCTTACTGCAAGAAACCCGTGCCCGAGATATGGTCTGTCGATGGGGTGGTGAAGAGTTTGTCGTGATACTGACTTGCACTTCAGGTGAATCGGCGGCCATCCTGGCCGAACGAATCCGCGTGCATGTGGCCTCCCGCATTACCGCACCACAACCGATAACCATTAGTATCGGGATTGCCACTCATGAACATGAAGAGTCATTCGATGCCCTGGTGCATAAAGCCGATCGCGCTCTCTATCTTGCCAAAGACCATGGGCGAAACCAAGTCCGTCAATATGATCCGTCCGATCCCACATCTTCCACGCAAGAGCCATGATTTTGAGGATATAATAGCAACATTGACAACCTTACTATTGGAGGATGGCGCAATAATGACCCGAAAAACACAAACTGTATTAGGAAGCCTAGCGATTACAGGGTGGGTTGTCTGGGCATTTATTCGCATGATTCCCCCGCACGCTATCATGCATGGCAAGACGTTCCACCATTATTGGATCTGGTCGTACGCTCACCTCGCCTATTCCGACATTTTTGCGCTCTATCAATCCCATGCCCTCTTCAATCATGCCTTTCCCTATATGGTCACTCCCATTCAGTACCCGGTACTAATGGGGTTAACGATGTGGCTTGCTGCGTTAGCCACCCAACCCCTGGCTTATTTTGCCATCACCGCCGCTTTCGTATGGATCTCGGCCCTCTTGGCACATTATTGGCTAGTACGGTGGAACTCTCGCGGTGCATGGGCATTTGCGCTAACCCCCATGTTATTAGTGTATAGCCTCTTAAACTGGGATGTTATTGGCATCTTTTTAATGGTGTTGGGGGTCTGGTTATATCAGCGAAAGCGCTATGACACGTCGGCCATCGTCTTTTCTATGGCCGTGTTCTATAAGCTTTTCCCCATTTTTTATTTACCTTTCATCGTGGTACAACTATGGAGTTCTCGAGAGAAACGTCGATTATGGCGCATGATTGCGATTTTTATAAGTACGTCGCTGGTCATCAATCTGCCTTTTGCCCTCACTAACTTTAGCAATTGGGCACTTTTTTTTGATTACAATGCCACTCGTTCCGTCCTCGCCGACGTGTGGAATAACCAGTGGATCCATGTGTCATCAGTGCCTTTAGTCGATTTGATTTCTCTCTTAGCCGTGTTGGTGACATTGGTCATTACGGCCCGCAATGTGTATCGAGGCGGCTCCATCTACCAGGCTGCAGCGATGCTGTTTGCCGTTTTTCTCATCGTCAACAAAATTTTTTCTCCGCAATATATGTTGTGGCTGATGGCCTTTGCTATACTCGCTGATTGGCCCCTTTGGACCATGGGATTAATGTCCATTGCCGGAATCATCGACTTCGTCAATTCCATGACCATTTTGCACCTAACCACCCCGCTGATTTCTGCTGTGGACGCCGACTGGTACGGCGCACATATTTTCCCGCTTGGCCTCCTCGCTCGTTATTTGACATTGGCGATAGCACCAATCGGTGGTTGGCTCCGCTGGAAGAACGCCCGGGAAGACGACCCGCCCATGCCCAATTTGGAAGATATGGGCGCTTAGCGATCACACCATCCGGACTCTGGCAATAGCAAATAATAGCAAATGGCGAGTAATGGGCTCTTCGGTGGTTCGCCGGTTCCGGATCCTTTTAATGAATCGTCTTATCCAACTATCTTTTGGTAACCAAAAGGTCGTTTATTCGTTATTGTTGAGTAGAATAGAGTTTGATACTAACGGAAATGAGGCCCCTCACCGTGGTGCTCCTTTGCTTGGCCCGCTTTTTCTGCAACTCCTCTTATATCCCATGCCAGAGGAGGTCGGGTTCATCATGCCCAAACCCCTAGAGGGCACCTCCCGCTATATGGCCGGGATGGACGGTCTTCGCGCTATCGCGGTTCTCGCTGTGATCGCATATCATCTCAATATTGGTTGGGCTTCGGGTGGACTTTTAGGGGTTGGAGTATTTTTCGTTCTCTCTGGATATCTTATTACCAATCTCTTAATGGCCGAATTTCGTCGCCATGGTCGTATTGAGTTTAAGTCCTTCTGGGTACGGCGCGCCCGTCGACTACTGCCAGCCCTCTTTATTATGTTGGCAGCGGTCATTTGTTGGGTCACCTTATTCGACCCCTCGGAAATGTCCAGTTTACGCGGAGATGTCTTAGCCGCGGCCCTTTACTTCAGCAATTGGTGGTATATCTTCCACCACGTCTCCTATTTTGCCAAATTTGGCCCACCGTCGCCCTTGACCCACCTGTGGTCGCTTGCTGTGGAAGAACAATTCTATCTTATTTGGCCCTTGCTATTGGCCCTAGGTCTACGATTCGTCAAGAAACGGAGTGTCCTCGTCTCACTCACCCTCACCTTAGCATTAGCTTCAGCGCTAGCGATGGCTCTCATTTATCAGCCTGGGAGCAACCCCAGTCGTGTCTATTACGGAACCGATACCCGCGCCTTTGGACTGCTCGTGGGGGCGGCTCTCGCCATGATTTGGCCGAGCGCGCAATTCAAAGAGGGAGACACTCACAAAGCGCCTCTCTGGCTTGATGTTCTGGGAATCGCCGGATTGCTCACCATTCTCGGCATGATTTGGCGCACTAACGAATATGAAACCTTTCTTTATCGCGGTGGACTGGCGTTACTCTCGATAGCTGCCGCTCTCACCGTGGCCGCACTAGTGCATCCATTCAGCCGTCTAGGACGCACACTTGCCGTAAAACCGTTGCGCTGGATGGGTGTTCGCTCCTATGGTATCTACCTATGGCACTATCCCGTCATTATTCTCACGACCCCGACCGTCGATACCGGAAGTTTTAATGTGATACGCGCTTTCTTACAGGTTTCTGCCAGTATCGGACTCGCCGCGCTTTCTTGGCACTTTGTCGAGGAGCCCATTCGGCACGGGGCCATCGGACGCTTCGTGGACCGCTGTCGGACTTCACGAAAAGGTCTTTATGGTGCTCTTCGGTGGCGAGGGTGGGTTGCCGGGATAGCCTCACTGGGTCTCATATCGCTCGCTGTCGGAGGACTCTCAGGGCTTGTTGACGCCGTCCCGACCGCACCGCTGCCGGTTCTCCTTCCCTCATCATCACCGCCATTAACAGCCCCCCCTTCCCCCAGCAGATCACTGCAACATCCTCCTTCTCCCTCATCGCGCACCTCTTCTAGTCCCCATGGAGAAAGCACCTCAGGCGTGACCTATTCATCCACCTCGGTTCCCACGTCATCCTCCCAATCCGGCAATGGAGTCACCGCGATTGGGGACTCTATCATGGTCGATGCCACACCCTATCTCAAAAAACTGCTGCCAGGCATTGTGATTAGCTCCCATATCGGCCGTCAACTATACCAAACCCCTCCCGTCATTGCGGCTCTCAAAGCCCATCATCAACTGGGCACTCGGGTCATTATCGAGTTGGGGACAAATGGCGCTTTCACAAAAGACCAACTGGTATCACTGCTACGGGACCTGGGACCCGTACAACAAATTATTCTCGTCAATACCCGAGTCCCTCGACCCTGGCAAAATGTGGTTAACAGCACATTGGCGCAGGTAGCCTCAACCTACCCGCACACCACTCTAGTGAATTGGTACACCTATAGTGCCAACCAAAATGGATGGTTCTATCCCGATGGAGTTCACCTCAATCCGACTGGAGCCTTAGCTTATGCCACTCTTATTGCTCGAGCCGTGGAACCGCCCCACGAAAGCACCAACGGCACCCATTCTTCCCCATGACTTGCCATTTTCTTCCGAAAAGGCGCTCGTATTGCCTCCCCTGCATATGCTAACTAAGGGGGATACGGTATCGCCAAATCTTGCACAAAAGCCTAAGGCAGACTCGATTCCCCCAATTCTTTTTAGGCGAAGGGAATGGAATCGATGCATCTCGCGTTCACCAAGCTTCATGGACTTGGCAATGACTATTTATATTTCGATCTTCGCACGATCGCGCTCATGCCGGACGATTGGTCCCAGGTAGCGTCCGTGTTTTGTGATCGTCATCGCGGAGTCGGTGCAGACGGTATTATTACCATTCATTCTTCCACCAGCCATGTGGCCACTATGCACATCTGGAATGCTGACGGGAGCCGTGCTGAAATGTGTGGTAATGGCCTTCGAGGACTGGTGAAGTGGCTCTATGATCGCGGGATTCGAGACTTTTCATCGGGAATCAAAACCGATGCGGGTATCCTATTCCCAGAAGTGCTCGCCACTGAGCACCAACGAGCCACCTCTATACGCATCATGATGGGATCTCCCGACTTCTCGCGAATAGCACTAGGCATTGACACGTCACCCGAGCCGTTTATTGAAGAGACGCTCCACGTTGGGCAACGCCAACTTACGGTGTCCGCCGTTTCTATGGGGAACCCTCATCTCTTCATCATGGGAAAGTTATGGTCTACGGTGCGCATGGCGCAACTAGGTCCTAAATTGGAACAACATCCGCTCTTCCCTCAACGGATCAATGTGCATTCGATGGAGATTAGAAGCCGCCAACAAATCCATCTTCGACACTATGAGCGAGGTGCCGGACAAACCTTAGCCTGCGGAACCGGCGCCGCTGCCGCCGCGGCACTAGGCTGGCGTCTGGGACTCCTCGACTCCCCGGTTGCCATTCACGTTCCCGGAGGATGGCTTTGTGCGGAAAAGAGACTGGGCAGTGCTGCTATATACTTAACCGGGCCTAGCGAAGAAGTGTTTAGCGGTGAAATCGAATGGCCATATCACTCCCTAATCTCAGCGAACACCACCTGACCTCCACAGTAATAGAAACAGCGAGCGCATTTATGGTTGGGAATAGCGTTCAACAAGGTGGCCACAGATATCGCCGTTATTCCCTGCTAACTCCGCCATATGCGGATAAATATGGAAAAACAGCAACACTTCAGGCCATCCCTCATGCCACCCATGATATAATCAAATATACCAGTATATTCCTTGTTGTCATTGGGAAAGATTTCATCGAATCCACAGCTATCAAACCGCAACGGGGGCGTGTCCTCATGTCAAGTTGGTCAAAAAACATTGGTTGGGTTGCACTTGCTTTCGTCGGAATCATCTGGATATTTGTCCATGCTGGGACGATCGCTTCTCATCCCAATTCAACCACCCCTGCAATCCATCACCAAACTCCCCACCATCACCGAGGGGGGCAAAAATAAGTAGGCTCTGGACCTAAGGGCCCAGAGCACTTGTCACATTTCTTCATTACCTGCCCTATAAGTAATTTCCAAAGAACCGCTTGACATCGTCCCACAATTCAAAGGCTGGCTTCTCCCGATAATTGGGCCGATAGTCGGCAAAAAAGGCATGTCCTGCGTCGTGATAGATCTTCACCTCGTGGGGAACCTTGGCCTGCATCAGCCGCTCTTCTAGAAGAGCGCCATCCGCCGGAGAAGGATTTTGATCCTCCTCACCGATCACCACCAAGATTGGGCAACGGATCTTCTCGACCAGGTTAATAATTGGCGTGGGCCGTGTGGGCGATGTCTCCTCAGTGGGCGTCGCCGTCCGTATAAATCCGCCCCAACAATCAACCGCTGCATCAATCATCGTCGACTGCGCAGCCATGAGCAGTGTTTGGCGGCCACCAGAACAAAAGCCTATCATCCCCACCTTCCCAGTGGAGTACTCCAACTGGCGAAGATATGCCACCGCACCCTCTAAATCACGTACAATCTGTGGGTCGCTCAAGCTAAACATTTTGTTAAACACCTCGTCATGATGAGACGCGTTAGGGGCTCCCACACGAGAATAGAGGTTCGGCGCCATGGCCACATAGCCCAGACTGGCGAATCGTCGCGCAACATCTAAAATATGGGGAACCGGTCCAAAGGCCTCGTGGATGACGATGACTGCAGGATAGTGGCCAGGCGCTTTGGGTCGCGCAAGGTAAGCCTCAATGTTCACGCCATCAACGGCAAATTGGATCTCTTCTGTCGCCAGATTGCTGGTATCCAAAACCTCTCCGGGCCAGGCCATCATGATCTCCTCCTCACTGCGCTTATCGATCCACGCTACTCATATCGGGATAGCGCGTTCCTGACGCAGCTCCACGGGGCAAGGCCTGAGAAATACGAGACAAGTCACTCGGTGTGAGGGTCACCTGTACGGCCCCGACATTTTCCTCTAAGTAGGCACGCCGTTTGGTTCCGGGAATGGGCACAATGTCGCTCCCTTGGGCCAGTACCCAGGCCAGTGCTAGTTGAGCTGCGGAAACACCCTTTTCTTTCGCCATGTCTTCGATGACCTGGACCAGGTGCAAATTCTTTTGAAAATTCTCTCCTTGAAATCGAGGCTGATTGCGACGATAGTCATCGGCTGGCAAATCATCAAAGGTCTTAAATCGCCCGGTCAGAAATCCCCGACCTAGCGGACTATAGGACACAAACCCTATTCCCAGTTCCCGCACCGTGGGTAAGATGCTCTCTTCTGGGTCACGGCTCCACAGGGAATATTCTGTTTGTAAGGCTGAAATAGGGTGCGTCTGATGGGCACGGCGGATGGTCTCTGGAGCCGCTTCCGACAATCCGAGATAACGCACCTTACCTTCTTTCACCAGTTCAGCCATCGCTCCCACGGTCTCTTCAATGGGCACAGTGGGATCGACCCGATGCAGATAGTATAAGTCAATGGTATCGACTTTGAGTCTTGCTAAGGACGCTAGTGCGGCCTTGCGCACATAATCTGGCCGACCGTTAATGCGAATAAACTTGCCATCGACGGAGCGTTCATTGCCAAATTTTGTGGCTAATACCACGTCATTGCGCCGTCCAGTCAGCGCCGTCCCTACTAACTGTTCATTGGTAAACGGGCCGTACATATCGGCGGTATCAATAAACGTGACCCCTAAATCAATGGCACGGTGAATGGTACGAATTGACTCATCATCGTCGCGGCCGCTATAAAAATCGGACATTCCCATACATCCTAATCCCATCGCGGATACGGTTAATCCTTGCCTTCCCAATGTACGCTGTTCCATCCCTCGCCACCTCCTCTTGTATCATAACCCAAGTTAGGTACTTTATTCCATGTGCTTACTAAATACAATTCATCGATCTCACGATGGTTCCCAGTGTTCAAGGATGAATCGATCGCGACCCGATCCCTGGCGATATCGCTGATAATGGTTGGGATTGGTACGGTAAAACGCCTGATGATATTCTTCCGCAGGATAAAACGGGGCCGCAGGCAGTATTTCGGTCACAACGGGCTTCTGAAACCGACCGCTGTGGGAAATCTCTTCCCGTGTCTCTTCCGCAAGACGACGCTGTGCATCCGATGTGAAATAAATGGCGGTTTGATAGGACGAACCTCGATCATAAAATTGCCCTCCGGGATCGGTAGGATCGATTTGGTGCCAGAAAATATCGAGCAATTCACGATAGCTAATGACCGTCGGGTCAAAGGTGATTTCGACCGCCTCACGATGCCCAGTCGTGTGAGAACAAACCTCCTCATAGGTAGGGTTCTCCGTCTTTCCGCCGGTATACCCGGAAATCACTCGTTCAACCCCAGGGTAACTGTCAAAAGGATGGACCATGCACCAAAAGCATCCACCAGCAAAAATCGCCTGTTCAAGCGGTTTCTTCTCTTCCAACCTCATCGCCTCCTCTTTCTTCCATTATAGCCTTCGCATCCATCCTTCCCCGGGTGATGTACGAGTATTTGTCGGCATCACCCGTATCCCCCATATCCCATTCCCCAATGCCAGTATCGTGTTCCCTCTGCATTCTACAGGGTACTTGAGCTATCGTTTGAGCGCCGTGTTCCACGAGGCGTGAAGGCCACTTGCGGAACGAGCCGTAGCTATCCCAGATTGGGATTCTTGGTAATGCCTCTCATCTTGAACCATGGCGACTAATTATGGGCGCGCGACACGACAATGCCGTTCTGTCTCTCGGACTTATGATCTAGTTCCTCTCTCCAGACGATTTTCATAGACGGTAATAGGGTAATTTGCGGCGTAGTAAGCCTTGCGCGCGCTGCATTCGTGGCCAAGTTGCTCGTGTCGTGAGTGTAAGACCTCAGGTGCTGGCTTAAATGGCAGGAATTTAGTCGCCTCGAAGAGAAGATTGCAGCACAGAGCATTTTGTTGAAAGGCGGATGACGATGGCTAAAAAACCCCACTATCTCCCTGGTTTTGCCCTCCATCGATTGCTATTACAAACCACGGGTCTCATAAAATCTGAAGACGTCATCGCTCAGACGTTAACCATTCCCAAGCTCACCGGCCCGGCGGAAATAAAGTGGAACGAGCTCGAGGTACCGACCATTGAGGCTGCCACCGCACTAGACGCCGTCCGTATCCAAGGCTATATACATGCGCGCATGCGAGGGTTCCAAATGGATTTTCTGCGCCGCATGCCGTCCGGTGAATTGGCCGAGCTGCTGGGTAGCGGTGCACTCCCGTATGACACCTTCATGCGCAAATTAAACTTGAGAGAGCATGCTCATTCCGCCATTGAGGCGTGGAATACGGAAACTCGCGCTATGGTGCAATCCTATCTTGACGGCGTTAATCATGCATTATCCCATGCGCCGCTATCGCCAGAATACCGGCTCCTTAAACTTAAGCCGCGTCCTTGGGACGAGGTGGATTGTAGCCTCATTACCTACTTCCTCTCATGGACACTCAACAGCATCTGGACCCGTAAGTGGGCGTACCAGCGGTTAAAGGATGATACCGATTTATTAGCGTGGCTATTTAGTGATATTCCAGGAACTCCGGACATTACTATCATTCCCCACACTGGTTCGCCCTCGTCATGGGGATCAACCGGCATTGGATCCAATAATTGGGTGGTTAATGGATCGCACACGCAAAATGGGCATCCTCTTTTAGCCAATGATCCCCATCTAGCCCCACAGCTGCCCTCTATTTGGTTTCAACTCCGGCTTACTGGCGGTCCCTTGGACGTCACGGGGGTCTCTCTTCCTGGATGTCCCGGCATTGTGATTGGACAAAACCAGTTCATCGCCTGGGGTGTTACCAACGTGGACCCCGACTGTCAGGATTTATTTCAAATTCACATGCAAGACGACACTCACTACCTCCTTGACGGAGACCTACAAGAGTTACAGTCTCGAACCGAAGAAATTCGGGTTCGTGGAGAAAACCCCAGGACGATCCAACTCGAATTGAGCCATGCAGGACCCGTTATTTATCGTGAACCAGATGGTACCCGCATCGCTTTTGGCTGGACGGGCCTTGCGCCAATTACCACGTTAAACGCCGCGTTATCACTGAACCTCGCGACCAACTGGAAAGAATTCGTGGACGCGCTTAAAGACTGGACGGTTCCAGCGCAAAACTTTGTGTATGCCGATCACGAAGGAAACATCGGTTATGTCTTAGCAGGACGCATTCCCACTCGTGAGAAGGGACCCCATTGGGGAGTAGCGGACGGCAATCGTACGGAGTCACTTTTTACCGGAACCATTCCGTACAATGATCTGCCTCGTCTCTTCAACCCCAGCGAAGGCTATATCATTACGGCCAACAATGCAGTTCAAGGGAGTAAGGGCAAACCACAGATTCATGC